>NZ_JBAQRT010000156.1:0-4162 GCF_049306435.1 Zavarzinia sp. | reverse complement strand
CCATGGAGGCATTCTCTCCCGCCTCGGCATCGGCCGGGCGGGTACGCGTTGAGCTGTCAGGCAGGAGTGACCGATGCGTGAAACGAGCGGGCCGGGCGGCGGGACTACCCTCGGGGCGACGGCTTTCCCGACCAATCTGCCCGGCGGGCGCGCGGATGGCGATATTTATACCTCGCCGCTGTACCAGGAGCTGAAGTTCCGGGCCCTGACCATCGTCCATGATTATCTGGAAAAGCGGGGCTTCACGCCGGACAAGGCCAATGGCGAAGTGGTGCGCAGTGAGATCAGCCGCGCCATTTCCGTCGTCGTCGCCGGCGCGGGCGTCGCCCTCAATGCCGCCGAGCGCGAACGCCTGCTCGACGATGTGTTCTTCGAGATCGTCGGTCTCGGCCCGCTCGAGCCGCTGCTCGCCGACACAACGGTCGACGACATCATCGTCAATGGCCCCAGCCGCATCTATGTCGAACGCTCGGGCGTCCTTGAGCGGGTGACGACGCGGTTCCGCGACGATGCCCACCTGATGAACATCATCCAGCGCATCGTCAGCCCGATCGGCCGCCGCGTGGACGAGGCCTCGCCCTTCGTCGACGCCCGCCTGAAGGACGGCAGCCGCGTGAACATCGTGATCCCGCCGATCGCCCTCGATGGCGCCACGGTCTCGATCCGCAAGTTCAAGCGCATCCCGCTGAAGATCCATGACCTGGTCCGTACCGGCACGATCAGCCAGGAGATGGTGGATTATCTCGCCGCCTGCGTCCGTGGCCGCCTGAACATGCTGATCTCGGGCGGCACGGGGTCGGGCAAGACCACGATGCTCAATATCCTGTCGGGTTACATCTCGGCGACGGAGCGTATCGTCACGATCGAGGACGCGGCCGAGCTGCAGATGCGCCAGTCCCATGTCGTGCGCCTCGAAACGCGGCCGCCGTCGGCTGATGGCACGCCTGAAATTACCGCCCGCGATCTCGTGAAGAATGCCCTGCGCATGAGGCCGGATCGCATCATCCTCGGCGAAATCCGTGGCGGCGAGGCGGTCGAGATGGTCCAGGCCATGACCACGGGCCATGACGGCTCGATGGCGACGGTCCACGCCAATTCACCGCAGGACGCCATGAGCCGGCTCGAGCTGCTGCTCGGCTTCGGCGGAATGCAGGCCAATGTCGCGACCGTGCGCAAGCAGATCACCTCGGCGGTGCAGGTCGTCGTTCAGGTCCAGCGTCTGTCGTCCGGCGTCCGCAAGGTGATTTCCATCGCCGAGGTCGTCGGCATGGAAGGCGAGACCATCGTGCAGAACGAGCGTTTCCGCTATCGCGACAATCCGGCGTCGCCGGGTCAGGGCAGTTTCGTCATGGTCACGCGCCATTCGGCCTTCGCCGAACGTCTGGCCGCGGTCGGTGGTGTCACGCCGGCCGGTGGCGGCGCGGGACGTTTCGAAGGCCGGCCATAGCCGCGGCGGGGGAGGGACTACGATGATCCAGTTCGGCCTTGCCTTGCTCGCCGCCGTCGCCGCCGGCTACCTGATCGAGAGCTATATCAACGACTGGCGCGCCGACCAGGTCTATCGCAAGCGGCTGGCCCAGCTCGGCCGCTCGATGGGCATGGCGACGGATGTGGATGGCGACATCCCCGAGACCGAACGCCTGATGGGTCTTCTGATGATGTCGTCGTCGGGCATCACCCGGCGCATGACGCAGGCGGACTGGAAGGTCACGCCCCAGCGTTTCGTCGCCTTTGTCGCCGGGCTGTTCGTCGTCGTCGTCATCGCCGTCTGGCTTCTTGGGTTGCTCGGCGGCCTCGCCGCCGGGCTTGGTTACCTCGGTCTGTCCTACCAGATTCTCAGCGCGGCGGCGGAAAAGCAGGTCAATGCCTTCCTCGAGGAGCTTCCGGGCTTTCTCGAGCGGTTGCGCCAGCTGATCTCGACCGGCAACAGTCAGGCCCAGGCCTTCGACAAGGCTCTGATCTATTCCGGCGAGGCGGCGCGGTGCTATTTCGATCCGGTGGCGCTGCGGCTCAAGATCGGCCTGCCGTTGCCGGATGCCCTGCGGGTTCAGGCCCAGCGCCTCGGCGTCGCCGAACTGGCGATGCTGGCCATGATCGTGCGCACCAACCTGCGCTATGGCGGCAATCTCAGCTATATCCTCGAGCACCTCAGCCGGGTGCTGCGCGACCGCATCCGGGTGCGCGGCGAGTTCAAGGCGCTGTCGTCGGAATTGCGCAGCACGGCTTTCGTCATGGTGGCGATCCCGCCGCTGGTCGGCCTCGCCATCATGGCGATGAACCCATCCTATCTCGATTACTTCGCGGACAAGGGCCAGACCATGCTGGCGGTGGCGGTTGGCCTCGAGGTCATCGGCATCGTGATCATGCGGCGCCTGCTGCGGGTCGAATATTGAGCGGCGGCGGGGAGGAAACACCATGTCCTACATGATCGCCGCCGCCATGCTCGTCATCGGCGCCCTGATCCTCCTGTTCATCGGCAGCAATGTGCTGGTCGGGGAAGTTCGCAATATCGGCGACACGAGGCGCCTGCGCGGCCGCATGGCCGATGTCAGCCGCAGCGACGCCGTCCTCGACGAGGAAGTGGATGGCGGCGGCTTTTTCGAAATGGTCGGTCGCGCCACGACCCGCAGCCAGCGCACCCTGACCGAATTCGAGCAGATCATGCGCTCGACCGGCCGCTATGATGCCGGCGCGCCCTATTGGCTGGCCGGCCTCCGCCTGGTCGCCGGTGTCGGCCTCGCCATCGCGGCCTTCGTCGTCGGTCTTCTCATGGCCAAGATGAGCACGGCCCTGCTGTCCGGCATCGTCGGCTTCGCCATCGGTTACCTCGGGCCGCGTTATTACCTGTCGTCGCTGGCGCGCAGCCGGCGTCGGCGGATCGAGCGGGAATTGCCGTTCCTGATCGACATGCTGCTGCTGCTGGTCCGCTCCGGCGCCTCGATCGAACAGGCCTTCCGCCACCTGACCCAGGAAGAGGCGGATGGCCTTGGCACCATCAAGGGCACGCTCGACCGGCTGGTGAACGATATCGATCAGGGCAAGGGCTATGAAGTCTCGCTGCAGCGCTGGGGCACGCGGCTTGCCGTCGACGAGGGCCGGGAATTCGCCGCCCTGCTGATCCAGTCGCTGGCCCATGGCACCGAATTGACGGCGGCGCTGAAGATTTTCTCGGACACGCTGATCGAGCGGCGCATGAATGGCGCCCGCATGACCATCGGTCAGCGCATGACCCAGCTGACCGTCGTGATGATGCTGTTCATGATGCCGCCCCTGTTGATCGTCATCGCCGGCCCCGCCGTGTCGCGGCTGATCGAGGGGCTGACCAAGGTGAACGGGGGATGAATATCGTGCCGGTTACCGCCTTGCGGTCGCGGGGCCTGTCCTGGGCCGTGGTGTTGCTGGCGCTGCCGCTGGCCGTCGCCGGCTGCCGAGGCTCGGCGCCCGCGATGTCGGTCCAGGGGGAAAGCGTGGTGACGCCGACCGCCGAAGAGGACGCGCTCTATATCGCCCTGATCCGGGGCATGAACGAGCGCGGCCAGTCCCAGGCGGCCCTCGCGTTTCTCGACGACTACCTGAAACGCCACCCCAATGACGTCGAGGCCCTGGGCCTGAAGGGCGAAGCCCTGCTGCGCACGAAGCAGTATGATGCCGCGGACCAGATCTACATCGCCCTCGACAAGCGCCGGGTGCAGCCGGTGGCGGCCTTCGGCCTCGGCCAGGTGCGGGCCCAGGTCGGGGACTGGAAAGGGGCCGTGCCGCAGTTCGCCCGGGCGGCCGAGGCCGCGCCGACGGACCCCCGTGTTCTGAACAATTACGGCTTCGCCCTGCTGAAGACGTCGGACTACCCGAAGGCTTACGACATCCTGGCGCGCGCGACGCAGCTCAGCCCGCAAAGCCCGCAGATCAGGACCAATTTCGCGATCGCGGCCCTGAACAGCGGGCACGAGCAGCAGGTCGACGGCATTCTGCAACCCATCCCGGCGGCCGAGCGGGAGGCCGCGCTTTCCTTTGCCCGGAGTTGGAAACCATGAAGAAGACTTTCAGCCGCCCTGTCGCGGCCGTGCTCGCCCTCGCTTTCACGTCCGGGCTCGCGGTCTCCGTGCCGGCCCTGGCGCAGGACCAGGGGCCGGCCAGCCTCGGCGGTGTCGGCGCGGCGCCGGTG
>NZ_JBAQRT010000155.1:0-4529 GCF_049306435.1 Zavarzinia sp. | reverse complement strand
GGCCGAGGCGCGGCAGCCCTGCGCCGCCGCCAGCCGGTCGAGCCTTCCCTGCATGTCGCCCTCGAGCGAGAGCACGTCGGCATAGATCAGCCGGCCGCCCCGGGTCAGGCGCCAGGCGTCGCGGAAGCGACCGCGTTCCACGCTCTCGCCCCGCGCGGTGCGGCCGAACACCACCTGTTCGAGGCCGAGGAAGGCGGCATCCGGCGCCATGTCGATGCGGAGGTCGCGGGCGAGGTCGCAATCGTCGAACAGGATGGTTTCCTGCGGCAGCCATTCGGCGAAGGCACCTTCGCCCACCGTCAGCCGCGTCTCCTGCCGGGCCGGCACGCCGCCGATGGCGCGGTAGGCCCGCTCCGCCGCCTGGGAGGCGACGGTGGCGCTGGTCCCCGCGCCCCATTCGACATGGGTCGACAGGCGGTCGCCACCGGTCAGCCCGCCCGAAGTGTTCAGGGTGACCGCGGTCAGATGCGCGCCCGCTTCCCGCCGGGGGAAACGGGCCTTGGCGCAGCCCTGCTGATAGAGATGTTCGAGAACCGTCGCCTCGCCCCGCCGCCGGAAGGAGAGCTCCAGCCGCCCCTCCGCCCGTGCCAGGGGCTCGGCGGTCAGCGGCTCAGACCATGACGTGACGGCGAACCTCGGCTTCATCCAACTGGTCCTTGGGCCCGGCCAGGACGACCTCGCCCCGGTCCATGACCGCCAGCGTCTGCCCCAGCTCGTGCGCGAAATCAAAATACTGCTCGACCAGCAGGATTGCCATTTCGCCCCGCGCGCGCAACAGGTCGATGACCCGGCCGATATCCTTGATGATCGACGGCTGGATACCCTCCGTCGGCTCGTCGAGGACGAGAAGCCGGGGCTTCATCACCAGGGCCCGGCCGATCGCCAGCTGTTGCTGCTGACCGCCCGACAGATCGCCGCCGCGCCGGCGCAGCATGGATTTCAGCACCGGGAACAGCTCGAAGATCTCGTCCGGTACTTTCCGCTGGCCGCGCGGCAGCACGGCGAAGCCGGTTTCCAGATTCTCGCGCACCGTCAGCAAGGGGAAGATGTCGCGCCCCTGCGGGACATAGGCGATGCCCCGGCGTGCCCGCTCGAAGGGCTTTAGATTGGTGATATCCTCGCCTTCCCAGGTGATCCTGCCGCGTTTCACCGGCTGATTGCCGGTGATCGCCCGCAAGGCCGAGGTCTTGCCGACACCGTTGCGGCCGAGGAGGCAGGTGACCTTGCCGACCTCGACGGTGAGGGAGACGGAGCGCAGGGCCTGCGCCGCGCCATAGAAGAGATCGATCTTTTCGACTGACAGCATGATCCGATCCCCTAGCGGCCGAGATAGACTTCGATGACGCGCTCGTTGGCCTGGACCTGGTCGAGCGGGCCTTCGGCCAGCACCGAGCCCTCGTGCAGCACCGTGACCTTGACCCCGAGCGCCTTCACGAAGGTCATGTCGTGTTCGACGACGACGACCGAACGGGTCTTGTTGATCTCGACCAGCAATTCGGCGGTTTCGGCCGTTTCGGCGTCGGTCATGCCGGCCACCGGCTCGTCGACGAGAAGGAGCGCCGGCTCCTGCGCCAGCAACATGCCGATCTCCAGCCACTGCTTCTGGCCGTGGGACAGGTCGCCCGCCAGCCGGCCGAGCGACTCGGTCAGCTTGGTCAGCTCCAGCAATTCGTCGATGCGCTGCTTTTCCTTCGCCGTCTCCTTGGCGAAGAGCACGGTGAAGGGCTTGCGCAGGCCCGCGAGGGCGAGTTGCAGATTGTCCCGCACCGTGTGGCTTTCGAACACGGTCGGCTTCTGGAACTTGCGGCCGATGCCGAGCTGGGCGATGGCGGCTTCGTCCATCTTGGTCAGGTCGACGTCGCCGTTGAAGGCGACGGTGCCGGTATCGGGCCGCGTCTTGCCGGTGATGACGTCCATCATGGTCGTCTTGCCGGCGCCGTTCGGGCCGATGATCGCCCGCATCTCGCCGGGGGCGATGACGAGGGAGAGGTCGTTCAGCGCGCGGAACCCGTCGAAGGTCACGGTTACGCCGTCGACATAGAGGATGGGCTTCGGGGTGACGTCACCGATCTGCATCGCCGTCTCCTATTCGCCCGCCGGGGTCGAGGCTTCGGTTTTCGGGGGCTCGGGCGCGACCGCGTTCTGGGCCTTGCGGCTGCGCAGCATGTCGAGGAGCTGCGGCACCGTGCCGACGATGCCCTTGGGCATCAGCAGGGTGACGAAGATGAAGAGACCGCCGAGGGCGAAGAGCCAGAGTTCAGGCAGCACGCCGGTGAAGACGGTCTTGCCGAAGTTGACGACGATGGCGCCGATGGCGGCGCCGACCAGGGTGCCGCGACCGCCGACCGCGACCCAGACCACCGCCTCGATCGAATTCTGCGGCGCGAATTCACCGGGGTTGATGATGCCGACCTGCGGCACATAAAGCGCGCCGGCGATGCCCGCCATCACGGCCGAGAGGGTGAAGGCCGCGAGCTTGTAACCCTCGACCCGGTAACCCATGAAGCGCGTGCGGCTTTCGGCGTCGCGAACCGCGATCAGCACCTTGCCGAAGCGCGAGCGGGTGATCCACAGGCAGAGCAGATAGCACAGCGCGAGGGCGAGGGCCGAGGCGGCGAAGAGCGAGACGCGCATCCCGTCGGTCTGCAGGTTGAAACCCAGCAGGTCCTTGAAATCGGTCAGGCCGTTGTTGCCGCCGAACCCCATGTCGTTGCGGAAGAAGGCGAGCAGCAGGGCATAGGTCATCGCCTGGGTGATGATCGAGAGATAGACCCCGGTGACCCGCGAGCGGAAGGCGAGATAGCCGAAGACGAAGGCGAGGATGCCGGGGATGAGCGCGACCATCACCATGGCGAACAGGAAATTGTCGAAGCCGAGCCAGTACCAGGGCAGCTCCTTCCAGTTCAGGAACACCATGAAATCGGGCAGCACCGGATCGCCATAGACGCCGCGCGGGCCGATCTGGCGCATCAGATACATGCCCATGCCGTAACCGCCGAGGGCGAAAAAGGCGCCGTGCCCCAGCGACAGGATGCCGACGTAGCCCCAGACGAGATCGATCGACAGGGCGAGGATCGCGTAGCACAGGTATTTGCCAAGGAGCGCGACCAGATAGGTCGGCACATGGAGCGCCGATTCCGCCGGCGTCGCGAGGTTGAGCACGGCGACGAGCACGGTGACGATGAAGAGGCCCGCCAGGAACCAGAAGGCCATGGCGTCCGAACCGAAGATACGTTTCGCAATCATCGCTCGACCGCCCTGCCTTTCTGGGGGAACAGGCCCCGCGGCTTGCGCTGGATGAACAGCACGAGCGCGACGAGGACGAAGATCTTGCCGAGCACCGCGCCGGCAACAGGTTCGAGCAGCTTGTTGGTGATGCCGAGCGTCATGGCCCCCACCAGCGTACCCCAGAGGTTACCGACGCCGCCGAAGACGACGACCATGAAACTGTCGATGATGTAGCCTTGGCCGAGGTTGGGGCTGACATTGTCGATCTGGGACAGGGCGACGCCCGCGATCCCGGCGACGCCGGAGCCGAGGCCGAAGGTGAGCATGTCGACCCAATTGGTGCGAATGCCCATGGAGCCGGCCATGCGCCGGTTCTGGGTCACCGCCCGCATCTGCAGGCCGAAGGCGGTCCGCCGCAGCACGATCATCAGGACGACCAGCACGACCATCGAGAAGACGATGATCCACATGCGGTTATAGGTCAGGGTCAGGCCGCCGAGATCGAAGGCGCCGGACATCCAGGCGGGATTGCCCACCTCGCGGTTGGTCGGACCGAAGATCGTGCGCACCGCCTGCTGCAAGACGAGCGACAGGCCGAAGGTGGCGAGCAGGGTTTCCAGCGGCCTTCCATAAAGGAAGCGGATGATCACCCGCTCGATCAGGATGCCGACCGCGCCCGAGACGAGGAAGGCCAGCGGCAGGGCGATGGCCAGCGAATAGTCGAACAGCCAGGGCGCCGAAGTGCGGATGATGTCCTGCACGACGAAGGTCGTATAGGCGCCGATCATCACCATTTCGCCATGGGCCATGTTGATGACGCCCATCACGCCGAAGGTGATGGCGAGGCCGATGGCGGCGAGCAGCAGCACCGAGCCCAGCGAAATGCCGTAATAGAAGCTCTGCACGCCGGACCACAGGGCGAGACGCCCCTCGATCGCCTCGGCCGCGTCCTTGATCGCCGCGGCGACCGCCGGCGAGGGCGTCGGCGCCGAGGTCAGCATGGCGAGGGCATCCTGATTGCCCTGGGCCGCGATCACCTCGACGGCATCGAGCTTGGCCGCGTCTTCGGCGGGGCCGTAAAGGATCAGGGCGGCCCGCGCCCGCTCGAGCGCGGTCTTCACCTTGGGGTCGTTTTCGCGCGCCAGCGCGGTCTCGATCAACGGCAGCGAGGTCTGGTCCTTGGACTTGAACACCGACAGCGCCGCGTCGAGCCGCTTGGCCGGATCCGGGCTGACCAGGGTCAGCTGGCCGAGCGCGGCTTCGGCGGCGCGGCGGATGCGGTTGTTGGCGCGGACCGGCTT
>NZ_JBAQRT010000154.1:0-16425 GCF_049306435.1 Zavarzinia sp. | reverse complement strand
CCGCCGCGCAAGGCAGCGCCACGGGGGGCACAACGGGGAACACCTTGGGGGGCGGCGGCCTGACCACCATCCCGCAGCCGGTGTTCGAGACCGGGATGCATGGCGCGGCGATCAACGGCCTGACCGTGGTCAAGGGCGGCCAGATCGCCACCGTGTCCGACGACAAGACGATCCGCCTGTGGGACATGGCCAGCGGCCGGCTGAACGCCACGCTTCGCGTGCCGGTCGCGCCCGGCCCCGAAGGCGCCCTGCACGCCATCGCCGCCTCGCCCTCCGGTGGCTTCGTGGCGGTGGGCGGCAACACCGGCTTCGTCGCCGATGGCACCGCCAGCCTCTATGTCTACAATGTCGACAAGCAGGCCTGGGCCGGCCGCATTTCCCTGTCCGAACCCGCCGCCGACACGATCAACGACCTCGCCTTCTCGCCCGATGCCAAGGGACTGGCGGTCGCCACCAGCGACAAGCGGGGGCTTCGCCTCGTCGACATGAAGGCGCGGACGGTGAAACTCGTCGATGCCGACTATCGCGATGCGATCACCCGCCTTGCCTATGCCGCCGATGGCCGGCTGGCCACCGCTTCGCTCGACGGCGCCGTGCGGCTCTATGGCGCCGACATGAAACGCCTCGCGACCTACAGGGCACCGGCCGGCCTGACACCCTTCGATGTCGCCTTTTCCCCGGATGGCGCCACCCTGGCGGTCAGTTTCCTCAATGGCGACCGGGTCGCCCTTCTGGGCGGCAGGGACCTGAAACCCGGACGCCAGCTGGACGGTAGCCGCGCCCGGAGCGGCCATCTCTCGGTCGTCGCCTGGAGCGCGGATGGCGCCACGCTGATGGCCGCCGGCACCTATGGCGACCAGACAGGCCGGAAATTCCTGCGCCGCTGGCACCTCGCCGACGAAACCGCGACGGATATTCCGGCAAGCCTCGACACCGTCCTCGTCCTCGCCGCCCTGCCCGGCGGCTCCATGGCCTGGGCCGCCGCCGATCCCGCCTGGGGCCTGATCGGCGCCGATGGCCAGCCCGGCCCGAGCCGCGAACGGGCGACGGTGGATTTCCGCGATCAGCTGGACGGCAGTTTCCAGGTCTCGGCCGATGGCGCGCGCGTCCGCTTCGGCCTTGGCCGTGGCGGCGCGGCGCCCTTCGTCTACGATCTTCTTTCGGGCGATTATCAGCCGGCCGAAATCGCCGCCGCCGGAAAGCCCGCCAGCCTTGTCCGCCTCGCCCGCTGGCGGAATGGCACCGCCCCGACGCTGGACGGCAAGCCCCTGGCCCTCGAAGCGAACGAAATTTCGCGCAGCGCCGCCCTCACCGCCAATGGCCGGCGGCTGGCGCTGGGCACCGACTTCGGCCTGAAGCTCTATGAAAACGGCAGGCTCCTGTGGAAGAGCGATCTCGCCTCGCCCGTCTGGACCCTGGCCCTCGCCGAGGAGGCGGGCTGGATCGTCGCCGGCCTCGGCGACGGCTCGATCCGCTGGTTCGACATCGAGACCGGGCGCCCGGCCCTCATGTTCTTTCCCCATGCCGATGGCAGGCGCTGGCTCGCCTCCACCGTCGAGGGGTTTTTCGATCACGGGCCGGAGAGCGAGAAACTCTTCGGCTATGTCGTCAACGCCCTCGACGGTGGCAAGCCGAAGGGCGCCGACTGGATTTCCATCGATCAGGTCTATTCCGTCTTCTATCGCCGCGACCTCCTGGTCGCCAAGCTGCGCCGGAGCGGCGACGGCGAGATCGCCGCGGCCGCGGCGAAAATCGGCGGCGTCGTCGCGGTCGTCGACCGGGGCCTGCCCCCGGCCCTGTCTATCGTCGAAATCTGCGAAACCGGCGCCAGCACGGCCTGCCGCCCGCCGTCCGCCGATGGACAGCCCTTGGCCGTCACCACCGAACGCATCCGCCTGAAATACCGCGCGGTCGATCAGGGCGGCGGCATCGGCAGGGTCCTTGTCCGCCTGAACGGCGCCGTGGTCGAGGGCGGCGCCTCGGCCAGCGTGGCGCGGGAGGGCGAGCAGACGGGCGAGCTTGGCGTCGAGCTTGGCCATGGCCCGGCCGACATTCGCCTGTCCGCCTTCAACGCGGCGGGCGAAATCGAAATCGACCGCGACAAGCAGCCGGGGCTCGTGCTTATGGCGGGGCCGCGGCCCCCACCGACGCCGGTGGCCGAATCCCCCGTCCCGGCGCCACCGGGTGCGGTCGCCGCCCCACCCGCCCCCCTTCTGGCCGTGGGCGATCCGCCGGTCGCGGGCGGCAGGATCTTCGTCGTCGCGATCGGAGTGAATCGCTTCCAGACGCCCGATATCCCCCCGCTCGTCAATGCCGTGGCCGATGCCACGGGCCTGGCGCAGGCGCTCGACGGGCCGTCGACCCGCCTCACCCTGCTGACCGACGAGCAGGCGAGCCGCGCCGCCATTCTCGATGCCCTCGACAGGCTGGCGGCGGATGCCGGGCCGGACGACACGGCGGTCATTTTCCTCGCCGGCCACGGCGTGCCGATCGAGGGCCGCTATTACTTCCTGCCGAATGACATCGCGGTGAAATCGCGCGAGGCGATCCAGACCCGGGGCATCAGCCAGGACGAGATCATCGCCGCCCTCGGCCGGCTGCGGGCCTGGCGCGCGGCCGTCGTGCTCGACACCTGTTTCGCCGGCCTGCTGGCGGTCGAGGACGCGGTGTTCCGCCAGACCGCCAACGACACGGTGGCGGGCCAGTTGGTGCGCGCCTCGGGCCGCTTCATCCTCGCCGGCGCCGCCTCCAAGGAGGAGGCGCTGGATGGCGTGAACGGCCACGGCGTCTTCACCGGCGCCCTGATCGAAGGCCTTGGCGGCCTGGCCGACAGCGAGGTGCGGGGCAACCGCGACAAGATCGTCGATGTCTTCGAAATCGGCGAATTCGCCAAGAAGACCGTGCCCGAAATCGCGCGGCGTATCCGCGAGGGACACCGGCAGAGTCCGCGCTGGTTCTTCACCGGCTCGGATGTCTTTCCCCTGACCCGGCTCGGAAACGGCGGCTGACGCGGCGTCAGATCCATGCGGCTTGATCGCGGCGCCGCGCTTGCCTAGTTTCGTTGGAACAGACCTTTAAAACAGGCACGAGGGTGCGCCCGCAATGAAGTTCACCGGTACCGAGTCCTACGTCGCCACCGACGATCTCAAAGTGGCGGTCAACGCGGCCATCACCCTGAAACGCCCCCTGCTGATCAAGGGCGAACCGGGCACGGGCAAGACCGTCCTCGCCCAGGAGGTCGCCGAGGCCCTGGGCCGCGACCTGATCCAGTGGCACATCAAGTCGACCACCAAGGCCCAGCAGGGGCTTTATGAATATGACGCGGTCAGCCGCCTGCGCGACAGCCAGCTGGGCGACGACCGGGTACACGACATCTCGAACTACATCGTCAAGGGCAAGCTGTGGGAAGCCTTCTCGGCCAGCCCCTCGCCCATCCTGCTGATCGACGAGATCGACAAGGCCGACATCGAATTCCCGAACGATCTCCTGCAGGAGCTCGACCGCATGGAATTCTATGTCTACGAGACGCGCCAGACCATCAAGGCGGCGGAGCGGCCGATCGTCATCATCACCTCGAACAACGAGAAGGAACTGCCGGACGCCTTCCTGCGCCGCTGCTTCTTCCACTACATCAAGTTCCCCGACCCGGACACGATGCGCCAGATCATCGACGTACATTATCCCGGCATCCAGCACGACCTGGTGCGCGAAGCCCTGACCATTTTCTACGACATCCGGGACGTGCCCGGCCTCAAGAAGAAGCCCTCCACCTCGGAACTCCTCGACTGGCTGAAGCTGCTGATGTCCGAGAGCCTGACGCCCGAGATGCTGCGCGAGCGCGATCCGAAGAAACTGATCCCGCCCATGCATGGCGCCCTGCTCAAGAACGAGCAGGACGTTCACCTGTTCGAGCGTCTGGCCTTCCTCGCCCGCCGCGCCGACCGCCAGCCGCCGCAATAGTCATCGGCTCGTCGCCCCGGCCCCGCGCCGGGGTGGCGACCCCTGGAAGACGGGTGAAGCGATGTTCATCAATTTCTTCTACGAACTGAAGAACGCCAAGATCCCGGTCACGCTGAAGGAGTATCTCACGCTCCTCGAAGCGCTGAAGGCCGGGGTCGCCTCCTATTCGGTCGACGATTTCTATTACCTCTCGCGCGCCACCCTCGTTAAGGACGAGCGCAACATCGACAAGTTCGACCGGGTCTTCGGCACGGTGTTCAAGGGGCTGGAGAGTGTCGCCGAGGGCAGCACGGTCGAGATCCCCGAGGAATGGCTGCGCAAACTCGCCGAGAAGACTCTGACCGACGAGGAAAAGGCGCTGATCGAGTCGCTGGGCGGTTTCGAGAAGCTGATGGAGACGCTGAAGCAGCGCCTCGAGGAACAGAAGGAACGGCACCAGGGCGGCAACAAATGGATCGGCACCGCAGGCACCTCGCCCTTCGGCGCCCATGGCTACAACCCGGAAGGCGTGCGCATCGGCCAGGACAAGAGCCGCAACAAGCGCGCGGTGAAGGTCTGGGACAAGCGCGAATTCCAGAATCTCGACGATCAGGTTGAACTCGGCACACGCAACATCAAGGTCGCGCTGCGCCGCTTGCGGAAATTCGCCCGCGAGGGGGCGGAGGTCGAGCTGGACATGCCGAACACCATCCGCTCGACCGCCAATAACGCCGGCTGGCTGGACCTGAAGATGCGGCCCGAGCGCCGCAACAAGGTGAAGATCCTGATCTTCTTCGACATCGGCGGCTCGATGGACAGCTATATCAAGATGTGCGAGGAGCTGTTCTCGGCTGCGCGCAGCGAATTCAAGCATCTTGAATATTTCTACTTCCACAACTGTCTTTACGAGAAAGTGTGGAAAGACAACAAGCGCCGCCACAACGACACGATCCCGACCTGGCAGGTGCTGCACACCTATGCCCATGACTACAAGGTGATCTTCGTCGGCGATGCCTCGATGAGCCCTTACGAGATCACCTATCCCGGCGGCTCGGTCGAGCATTGGAACGAGGAATCGGGCGAGTCCTGGATGCGCCGCACCCTCGATGTCTACCCCCATGCGGTGTGGCTGAACCCCATTCCGCAGAAGCACTGGGACCATACGTCGTCCATCGGCGTGATGCGCCAATTGATGGAAGGGCGTATGTTCCCGCTCACCCTTGGCGGACTCGACGCCGCCGCGCGCGAGCTGAACCGCTGAAGGCGGGAGAGATCATGAAGTTCAGTCACCTGATGTTTGTCGCCGCGATGCTCGCGGCCCCGGCGTCGGCATTCGCGGATTCAAAGGTCGAGGGCCAGTGGCGCCTCGATGTGCCGGCCACCGTCGCCGCGGCGAAGGCCAGCGGCCAGATGCCGCCCGATGCCGTGACCAAGCTGGAAGCGGACCTCGCGGACATGGGCCAGAGCTTTTCGCTCAGCTTCGCCGGCCCCCGGCTGCAGGCGGTCGCCGGCCCGTCCACGACCAATTGCACCTGGGCCTGGGCGGATGATTACGTCATTCCCAGCAAATGCCTGGACCAGAAGGGCAAGCCGAACGATCTCGATCCCGAGAAGCAGGCGATCCGCTTCCTCGGCAAGGAAATCCACCTGATCGACAAGCCCTCGGGCATGGCCCTGATCCTGCGCCGGGGCTGATCCCCGGCGCCCCCCTGACCTGGGGAGAGCGCCCCATCCTGCACAAGGTCCCGGCCTGCGCCGGGACGACGATTTCCTTTCGAAGACCGTGCCCCGTCAGGGGAGCCATCGACACCCGCGCCTTCCCCAAACCCCCGTCATGCCGGCGAAGGCCGGCATGACGCTACGGAAAGGCGCGTCGTCCCGTCAGGCCCTATGCGTCCTCGGCCGAGCCTTCGGCGTCGGCCTCGGGCGTGCCGACCATGGCGGCGGAGACGATGCCGGCATTGGCCCTGATCTTGCGCTCGATCTCGTCGGCGAGTTCGGGATGGGACTCGAGGAAGGTCTTGGCGTTCTCGCGGCCCTGGCCGATGCGCTGGCTGTCGTAGGAGAACCAGGAACCGGACTTGTCGACGATGCCGGCCTTGATGCCGAGATCGATCAACTCGCCCACCTTCGAGGTGCCGGCGCCATACATGATGTCGAACAGCGCTTCCCGGAACGGCGGCGCCAGCTTGTTCTTGACCACCTTCACCTTGGTCTGGTTGCCCACCACCTCTTCCTTGTCCTTGATCGCGCCGATGCGGCGGATGTCGAGACGGACCGAGGCGTAGAATTTCAGCGCGTTGCCGCCCGTCGTCGTTTCCGGGCTGCCGAACATCACGCCGATCTTCTGACGGATCTGGTTGATGAAGATGACCATGCAGTTCGACTTGGAAATCGAGCCGGTGAGCTTGCGCAGGGCCTGGGACATCAGGCGGGCCTGCAGGCCGACATGGGAATCGCCCATCTCGCCCTCGAGTTCGGCCCGGGGCGTGAGCGCGGCGACCGAATCGATCACCAGCACCTCGACCGCGCCGGAGCGCACCAGCGTATCGGCGATCTCGAGCGCCTGTTCGCCGGTATCGGGCTGGGAGATCAGCAATTCATCGACATCGACGCCAAGCTTGCGGGCATAGGTCGGATCGAGGGCATGTTCGGCGTCGACGAAGGCGCAGATGCCGCCCTTGCGCTGGGCATTGGCCACCACCTGCAGGGCCAGCGTCGTCTTGCCCGAGGATTCCGGCCCGTAAATCTCGACGATGCGGCCGCGAGGCAGGCCGCCGATGCCGAGCGCGATGTCGAGGCCGAGCGAGCCGGTCGAAACCGCTTCCGCCTCAACCGCGCTTTCGCGGGCGCCGAGCTTCATCACCGAGCCCTTGCCGAACGCGCGTTCAATCTGCCCGAGGGCGGCCTCGAGGGCCTTCTGCTTGTCCATGTTTTCCGATCCGACGAGGCGCAACGCTGGCGACGACATGAGGTGGAACTCCTTATTTCAAAGCCCCGGGCGGGATTCAACCCTGCCGCCATCGTACCTCATTTGTTCTCTTGTGCAATCCCGTTTTGTTCTCGTTTGTCCTGACCTGTGCGTCAGCCCCCGCGCATTATCCCCGGTCGAGCACCTCGCGCACCAGGCCGCCCAGCTGCTTCAGGCTGAAGGGCTTGGCCAGGAAGGTGAAATCGAGGCCGGGATCGAGGCTCTTGCGGAACTGTTCCTCGGCATAGCCTGAAATCATGATCACCTTCAGGCCCGGCAGGCGGTCGCGGGCGGCGCGGGCCAGCGACGGCCCGTCCATCGAGGGCATGACGACATCGGAAACGAGGAGATCGATTCGCTCGGCGCCACCGTTGATCAACTCCATCGCCTCCTCGCCGGTCGGGGCCTCCAGCACGCGATAGCCCTGGCGACGCAGCGCCCGGACGGCGAAATTGCGCACCGCGTCCTCGTCCTCGACAATGAGGATGGTCTCGTGGCCCGGGGCGGACGCTTCGGGCTTTTCCGGTGCCTCGATCACCTGTTCCTCGGCATCGCTGCCGGCGACATGGCGCGGCAGGGCGATGCGGAAGGTGGTGCCCTGCCCCGGCTCGCTCTCCGCGACGATGGAGCCGCCGGTCTGCTTCACGATGCCGTAGACGGTGGACAGGCCAAGGCCGGTGCCCGCCCCGACTTCCTTCGTCGTGAAGAAGGGCTCGAAGATCTTGGGCAGCACGTCGCGGGGAATGCCGTGGCCATTGTCCTGCACATCGATCAGCACGTAATCGCCCGGGGGCAGTTCCAGCGACGGAAACTTGCGCAGATCGCGCCGCGACAGGTTGCGGGTGCGGATCTGGATATGGCCGCCCTCGCGCATCGCGTCGCGGGCATTGACCACCAGATTGATGATCACCTGGTCGAATTGCGATGGATCGACCCGCACCGGGCCAAGGTCCGGCGCATGATCGAGATCGAGCCTGATATTGGCGCCGATCAGCCGGCGCAGCAGGGTCGAGAGGTCGTTCAGCGTATCGCGAATGTCGATGACCTTGGGCCGCAGGGTCTGCCGGCGCGAGAAGGCCAGCAGCTGGCGCACGAGATTGGCCGCCCGGTTGGCGTTCTGCTTGATCTGCATGACATCAGGGAAGGACTCGTCCTCCGGTCCGTGGCGGGTCAGCAGCAGGTCGCAGAAGCCGATGATCGCGGTCAGCAGATTGTTGAAATCATGGGCGATGCCGCCGGCCAGCTGCCCCACGGCCTGCATCTTCTGCGACTGGACGAACTGCTCCTCCAGCGCCTTCTGGGCCGAGACATCGAGCATGTAGACGATGCGGGTCGGCTGTTCCTGCGTGCCCTGCAGCCGGCTGGCCCGCGTGGCGAACAGGCGCATGGTCATGGCGGGCGTCGCCTTGAAGCGCAACTCGGCGCTGGCGCCTTCCGCCCCGGCGAGCACCTGCGCGAAATCGATGCTGGGCCGCGGATCCTCGGCCGGCAGATCGATCATCTTGTGCAGGTCCTTGCCGAGGACGAGTTCCGGATCGGGCGATCCGGCGGCAAGCTCGGCGAAGACCGGATTGGCTTCCTCGACCGTGCCATCGGCGGCCAGGGCGGCGATGCCCACCGGCGCGTCGTCGATGAAACGGCCGAAACGCTCGGCCGATTCCGCCAGCGCCTCGACCGAGCGGACGATTTCCCGCAGGTCGATGACGAGACCGCCCCGCGAACTGCCGCCCCGCGCATCGGTCTGCAGCACGACCTCGACCGGGAACGGCGGCTCCTCCAGGGACAGGAGGTCGGCGCGGAAGCGGCCGTCGCCGGCATCGGGATATTCCGCCGGCCGGAACACCTCGAAGATCGACAGGCGGCCCTCGCCGATTTCCTCGGTCGTGCGGCCGAGCCAGCTGGCCAGGGTCGCGTTCAGGGCGGTGATGCAGCCGTCGTGATCCATCTCGAACCAG
This sequence comes from Zavarzinia sp., assembly GCF_049306435.1. Taxonomy (NCBI): domain Bacteria; kingdom Pseudomonadati; phylum Pseudomonadota; class Alphaproteobacteria; order Rhodospirillales; family Zavarziniaceae; genus Zavarzinia; species Zavarzinia sp. Next base: position 7,560 of record NZ_JBAQRT010000154.1, on the reverse strand, counting down.
CCGAGGTCGGCATGTTCGAAAATGCCGGGATCGACCCGCGGCGGCATCCCGACCTCGCGCACGGTCAGCAGCAGATAGCTCGCCCGGGGGCCGAGGCTGCGGCCCGAGACCTCGATCTGGCGGCCATTGCCCGGCAGGGTGAACTGGCGGGCATGACCGCCCTCGACCGCCGTCGCCCAGGCTTCCGGCACGGTTTCCACCGGCAGCCCCATCCGATACCAGGGCTGGTTATGCTGGAGAACGAGACCGCCCGGACCCGTCACCGCCCGTGCCACCGACGACAGTTCCATCGCCGGGCCGATCTCCTCGATCATCGCCTCGACCGACTGCCGGCGGTGGCGCTCGGCCAGATGATTGCTGATGGTGATGGCGGTCATCGGGATGGCGACCGCGACGATTCCCGTCACGCCGTAGAGAACATCGCCCGTGGCGACACCGACGCCGATCAGCGCGCCGCCCGCGCCGGCCAGGATGCCGCGCAGAAACGGCAGGATCGACCGCTTTTCCCGTGGCGGTGCTTCCCTCAGCTTGTCGGCGTCGACCTGATCCATGCCTATTGATTACGGGACTGCGGGCCGCTTTGGAAGGCCCCCGCGACGTCGCAGCACGAAACCGATCACTTCCGCCACCGCCTTGTAGTGATCGGGCGGCACTTCGTCGTCGATTTCAACCGTGGCGTACAATGCGCGGGCCAGCGGCGGGTTCTCGACGAGGGGCACGCCCGCCTCGTCGGCGACCGCGCGGATGCGGGCCGCCAGCGAATCGGCCCCCTTGGCGACGACGACCGGCGCCCCCATCGAAGCCGAGTCATATTTCAGGGCGACGGCGAAATGGGTCGGGTTGGTCACCACCACATCGGCCGTGGGCACCGCCGCCATCATGCGCCGCCTGATGCGCGAGCGGGCCATCTGGCGCTGGCGCGACTTGATCTGGGGATCGCCCTCGGTCTGCTTGTGCTCGTCCTTCACTTCCTGCTTGGTCATGCGCAGGCGGCGCAGGCGCTCGAAGCGCTGGAACATGAAGTCGCCGCCGGCGATCACGGTCAGCACCACCAGCGCCCCGCCGAACAGGCGGATCACCGCCTGAAGGGTCAGGAGCGCGATATCGTCGAATTCCCGCAAGGGCAGCGCGATCATGGCGTTGAAGGTCGGCGCCGCGCCGATCACCGCCCCCGCCCCCACGGCGACGATCTTGGCGATGCCCTTGACGAATTCGATGAGGCCCTGACGCGAGAAGATCCGGCCGAGGCCCTTGATCGGCGAGAGTTTGGACAGATCGGGCTTCATCTTCTCGCCGCTGAAGATGATCTTGTGCTGCAGGGCATGGCCGGCGATCGCCGCCGCGACCAGCAGCAGCAAGGGCAGGCCAAGGCCGAGCAGCAGGTCCTGACCGACCTCGATCAGAATGTCGACGCCGGTCCGCTCGTCGAGCGAGATCGCCCAGCCATGGTCGAGAAAACCGGCGAGCCGCCGCCCCATTTCCGGTCCCGAGACGGTGGCGATGATGACGATGGCGCCGAGGCCGGCGGCGAGGCCGAACCAGTGGCCGACCTCGGTGCTCTTGAGAACGTCGCCGCGCTTCTCGGCATCCGCGATGCGTTTCGCGGATGCCTCTTCTGTTTTGGAACTCTCCTCCTGGTCTTCGGCCATCGCCCCCTCCCCTTAGCGGACCAGCGGGCCGAGCGCGTCGACGAAACGGTCGGCGAACAGGGTCAGGGCATAGCCGAAGCTGAGCGACAAGAGCAGGAAGGCCAGCGGGATCTGCAACGGCATGGCGATGAAGAAGACCTGCATCACCGGCATCAGCCGGTTCATCAGGCCCAGCAACACGTTGAAGACGATGCCGAAGGCCAGGAACGGCGCCGACATCTGCATGGCGAGGGTGAACGTATCGGCGATCACGCCACTGGCGAGCCGCGCGAAATCGCCCACCGGCGGCGTGCCCGCGACCGGAAACAGGCGATAGCTCTCGACGAGGGCGCCGATCAGCAGGTGGTGCAGGTCGGCGACGACGATCAGCGTCGTCCCGGTCATGACGATGAAATTCGAGGTGACCGCCGATTGCGTGCCCTGGGTCGGGTCGACGTTCTGGGCGGCGGCGAGGCCCGACTGCACGGCGATGATGGTGCCCGCGATATGAAGAGCCGAGACCGCCAGCCGGGCGATGCCGGCGATGGCGAGGCCGACCAGCACCTCACCGCCGATCAGCGGCAGCAGGAGCGCGGGCTGCGCCGGCAGCGGCGGCAGGACCCCCGCCCGCGGCAGGATGATCACGGTCAGGAACAGGGCAAGGGCAAGACGGATGCGGGCCTGGACATATTGCTCGCCGAAGACCGGCAGCACCATGACCATGGCGCCGATCCGGGCGAAGACCAGCGCCAGGGCGAAGACGCCGCCGGGCAGAAGCTGGTCCAGCATGGCGTCAGCCGCCGCCCCCGGGGCTGGCGCCCGGCGTGGCACCATTCGGTGCCGGCGCCGCTGCTGGCGCCGCCGGGTTGCCGTCGGCGATGCGGGACATGATCTGCTGGGTGAAGGTGCTCATCTGCGAGCCCATGAAGGGCAGGGCGAGCAGGAGAACGGCGAAGATCGCCAGGATCTTCGGCACGAAGCTGAGAGTCGCTTCCTGGATCTGGGTCAGGGCCTGGAACAGCGAGATGGTCAGGCCGACCACCAGCGCCACCACCATGACCGGCGCCGAGACGAGCATGATGGTCAGCAGCGCCTCGCGCGCGACATCCAGGGCTTCGCCAGCCGTCAAGATCCAGCCTCCGACCGCCGATCCGGTCAGATCGGCATACGCATGATTTCCTGATAGGCTGACACGACCTTGTCGCGGACCGCAACCACCGCCTGAAGCGTGACCTCGGCGTTGGTCAGCGCCGTCACCACATCGGTGACATTGGCCTTGCCCACCGCCGCCGACATCGAAGTCTGATCGGCCTTGGCCGAGGTCGCGACCGCGTCGTCCATGGCCCGGCCGAGCACGCTGCTGAAGGAATTGGCGTCACCGCCGCCGGAAAAGCCGCCCAGCCCGCCCGCGGCGTCGGCGCCCTGGGCGGTCGAACCGACGCCCCGGCGCAGCGCATCCGTATAGGCGCCCACGGCGCGGCTGGCGATCGGATCCATGGTCTATTCCCCCGTGCCGGCTTCAGGAGCGCAGCAGATCGATGGTGCGCATCAACATGCCGCGCGCCGAATCGATCACATTCAGATTGGCTTCATAGGTGCGCTGGGCCTGGCGCATGTCGCTGACCTCGACCAGCGTGTTCACGTTGGGCGTCTTCACATAGCCATCGGGATCGGCAGCCGGGTGGCCGGGGTCGAAGCGGCTGCCGAACGGTGTCTGGTCCTGCGTGACTTCCTTCACCTTCACTTCCTCGGCACCGGTCACCCGGTCGAGTTCGCTGGCGAAATTCACCACCTTGCGGCGATAGGGCTCGTCGCCCGGCTTCATGCCGACGGTCTCGGCATTGGCCAGGTTTTCCGCGATCACCCGCATCCGCACGCTCTGCGCCCGCATGCCGGCGGCGGAAATCATCATGGTGCGGGTCAGGTCGTCGACGGCCATGCCAGTCTCCTCGATGCCGGGTTCAGGCCGACGGACCGCGCAGGGCGGTCTTGATCATCGCGACCTGCTTGCGGTAGATGCCGGTGATCGTGTCGTAATCCATCTGGGTCTCGGCGAGGCGCGTCATTTCCTGTTCGAGGACGACGGCATTGCCCGAGGGGGTCGATTCGTAATCGCCGCTGCGCTCCGGCCGGGGCTTGGCGCCATCGGCGACCCTGGTGCCCTGCATGTGGCCGGCCGTGGTCGTCGCCACGGCGACCGGGGCAAGACCGCCGCCGCCGGTCGCGCGGGCGACCTCGCGGGCGAAGGCATCTTCGGAAAGTTCGCGCGGCTTGTAGCCCGGCGTATCGGCATTGGCGACATTCTGCGCGATCACCCGCTGGCGGGCGCCCAGGAAATCCATCCTGCGCACCAACATGCCGATCAGGGGAATGCGGTCGAGATCCATGACGATTGCGGTCCTTGCCAGACACGGCGATGCTCGCATGATCACCCGCCTCCCTTAACGGCGGGTAAACAACCGGCCTCTCCCGGGGCAAGACCTCGTTAACCCTATTGCGGCAAAGTGGACCGGCAAACCGAAGGCATGGGCCGATGAGTGACGACAGACCGCCGCGCCGGCAGAAGGCCGTGGCGCTGACATACGAGCGCGGGCTGGACAGCGCGCCCCGCGTCGTCGCCCGGGGTGAAGGCGAACTCGCCGAGCGGATCATCGCCCTCGCCCTCGCCCATGGCGTCAAGCTGCGCGAGGATGGCGACCTCGTGGAGATTCTCGAGACCATCGATCTCGACGAGACCATCCCGCTCGAAGCCTTCGCCGCCGTCGCCGAAATCCTCGCCCATGTCTACATGGCCAACAACCGGATGCGCGAGGCGCGGGCGATGCAGCCCGGCGCCGATCATCCGGCCGGTGGCTTCCAGCGATGACCTCCGACCTGTTGCGCGCGGCCTTCGCCCTTGGCCTCGTCGTCCTGCTCATTCTTGCCTTTGGCATCGTCATGCGCCGTTTCGGCGACCGGGTGCCGCGCCGCGCCGGCAAGCGCCTGGCCGTCGTCGAATCCTTAAGCCTCGATCCCCGCCGCCGCCTCGTCATCCTGCGCAAGGACGGCGCCGAACATCTCGTGCTGCTTGGCCCCGGCGGCGACATCGTCATCGAAAGGGCGAGCGCCCCGCCGCCCCCTGCCCCGCCCCCTCTTCCTTCCGCCGCGGAGTCGCCATGACCGGCCGCCTGAAGCCGCATCTTCTCGCCCTCGCGGGCGGTGCCGGCCTTGCCCTCCTGCTCGGCGGCGGCACGGCGCTGGCGCAGAGCCTGTCGCTCGATCTTGGCGGCGAAGGCGGCATGACGTCCAATCTGGTGCAGGTGGTCGTCCTCATCACCGTGCTCAGCCTGGCGCCGTCGCTCCTGGTCGTCGTCACCTCCTTCGGCCGGCTGGTGATCGTGCTGTCCCTGCTGCGCAGCGCGATCGGCGCCCAGACGACGCCGCCCAACACCATCCTGATCGGCCTTGCCCTGTTCCTGACCGCCTTCATCATGGCGCCGACCTTCGACAAGGCCTGGCGGGACGGCATCAATCCTTACATGCAGGGCCAGCTGGACGAGCGCGCGGCGTTCGACGCGACGGCGGCGCCCTTCCGCGCCTTCATGCTGAAGCACACGCGGGAGCAGGATCTGGCGCTTTTCGTCAATCTGTCCGAAGGCCCGTCGCCCGCGACGCCCGAGGCGGTGCCGCTGACGACCATCGTGCCCGCCTTCATGATTTCCGAGCTCCGCCGCGCCTTCGAGATCGGCTTCCTGCTGTTCGTGCCCTTCCTCGTCATCGACATGGTGATCGCCTCGGTGCTGATGGGCATGGGCATGATGATGCTGCCCCCCGTGGTCATCTCCCTGCCCTTCAAGCTGATCTTCTTCGTGCTTGTCGACGGCTGGAGCCTCGTCGTCGCCAGCCTGATCCAGAGCTACGGCACCTGAGACGACGGGCGCCGTCCCCCTACCCTTTTCGCGCGCCATAATACTTAGGTATTTACCTCAGTATTTTTCACCGGCATGATCGCGGTCAGGAGGCAGGACATGCACCAGCAAGCGATCGGAACCACGCCGCCGGCGGTGGCGATGGACGGCATCTTCAAGGCACTCGCGGATCCCACGCGCCGCGACGTGCTGGAGCGCCTGTCCAGGAAAAGCGCCTCGGTCAGCGAATTGGCCGAGCCCTACCGGATGGCCATGCCCTCCTTCCTGCAGCATCTGAAGATGCTGGAAAACTGCGGTCTCGTGCGGTCGAGCAAGGCGGGGCGCGTGCGCACCTACGAGCTGACGGCCGAGCCGCTGAAACTGGCGGAAGACTGGCTGGGCCGACAGCGGCGCCTGTGGGAGCGCCGGCTCGACCAGCTCGACGACTATCTGCTGACCATGAAGGATGGAGGAGACTCGCCTTGAAGACGCATCTCGTCACCCCCGACCCCCGCCTCGACCTCGTGCTGGAGCGCGAGGTGGATGTTCCCGTCGAGAAAGTGTGGAAAGCGTGGACCACGCCCGACCATGTGAAGCACTGGTTCGTGCCCCGGCCCTGGTCCGTCACCCATTGCGAGATCGACCTGCGCCCGGGCGGCGTGTTCAGCACCACCATGCGCTCGCCGGAGGGGGAGGAATTTCCCAACACCGGCTGTTATCTCGACATCGTGCCGAACGAGCGGCTGATCTGGACCGACACGCTGCTGCCCGGCTTCCGGCCCGCGCCCAAACCCTTCTTCACCGCCGCCCTGCTGCTGGCGCCGACACCGACCGGCACCCGCTACACCGCCCACGCCATCCATGGCGACGAGGCGACGCGCAAGCAGCACGAGGACATGGGCTTTTACCACGGCTGGGGCACCGTGCTCGACCAGCTGGTCGAATTCATCAAGGCGAACTGAACGGCGCCCGCCGCGTTGATCACAGGGTCAGCGCGGCGACGATGCACCAGAGGGCGGCCGCGACCAGGGCCGCCCAGGTCAGCAGGATGCCATAGAAGCGCGGCGGCGAGCTGTCCTCGGTCAAGGTCAGGCCGATGGCGTGAAGCGCCCGCCCGATGAAAAGCGCCGCCCCCATGGCGTTGATCGCCCAGGCCGGCTGGCCCGCGATTTCCAGAAGTCCGATCAGGACGAGGGTCAGCGGCACATATTCGACGTTATTGGCATGGGCGCGGATCGCCCGCTGGATCGCGCCGTCACCGCCGTCGCCGAAAATCACATTCGATTTCATGCGCAGCTGGCTGACCCTGAAAGCCAGCACGAAGGACAGAAGTCCGTTCAGCCCGCCATAGAGCAAGGTCCACTGCGGCAGCGCCGCCAGCGACGGAACGAGGGCATCGGGCATCGCGGTTCATTCCTCCCCAGAGGGCGGCCGGTCATCGGCGGCCCGGAACATGCCCGGTCAGTCGGCCATGACATCAACACTTTATCAAGGGGGCAGATCCATGCCGCGTCCCCTTGCGTATCAGGATGACCCGATACCTGACAGCGGCCCCCCATGACCGACAACAGCCCGATCATTCTCTGGTTTCGCCGCGACCTGCGGCTGGCCGACCAAAGGGCTGTAACCCATGCCGCCGCCAGCGGCCGGCCCGTGATCGCGCTCTATATCCTCGACGAATTCGCGGGCGGCGCGGCCCGCTGGTGGTTGCATCACAGCCTGAGCAGCCTCGGGCGCGATCTGGCCATGCGCGGTAACCGCCTCGTGCTGCGTCGTGGCTCGGCCGCCAGTATCATTCCCGCCCTGCTGGGGGAAACCGGGGCGCGCGCCCTTGTCTTCACCCGAAGCCCCGACCCGGGGGTGGCGGGACGGGACGACGGCCTTGCCCGGGACCTCCGCGCCGCCGGCATCGAGGTCGCGATACCGGGCGGCAATCTGCTTTTCCCGCCGGGCTCCATCCGCACCGGTGCCGGACAGGGCTTCAAGGTCTTCACCCCGTTCTGGCGCGCCTGCCGGCTCGCCCCCGCGCCCGAGTGGCCGCAGCC
>NZ_JBAQRT010000153.1:0-25055 GCF_049306435.1 Zavarzinia sp. | reverse complement strand
GACTTCGCTATGCCGGCGCCGCCATCCGCCTCGACAAGGAATTGCCGGTCACCGCCGGTCTTGGCGGTGGCTCGGCCGACGCGGCGGCCGTGCTGCGTCTTCTGCAACGGCTGTGGTCCCGCAGCCTCAACGGGGCGGCCCTGCGGGCGCTCGCGCTGTCCCTGGGCGCGGATGTTCCAGTCTGCCTCGACAGCCGGCCGGCCCTCATGTCGGGCATCGGCGAGATCGTCACGCCTCTGTCCGGCGGGGTTCGCGACGCCCTGTCGGGGCTGGGCATCATCCTGGTCAATCCGCGCCTGGCCCTGCCGACACCTTCGGTGTTCCGCGCCCTCGCCGGGCGATTCGGCCCGCCGCTGCCTGGCGGCGACCTGCCGGCCGGGCGCCTGGATCTGGTCGAGGTCCTGCGGGCCCAGCGCAACGACCTGCAGTCGCCGGCGATCGCGCTGTGCCCCGTCATCGGGGAAATCCTGTCGGCCCTCGAGGCAACGGATGGCGTTCTGCTTGCGAGGATGAGCGGTTCGGGGGCAACCTGCTTCGGCCTGTGCGCGGACCGGGCATCGGCGCTCGCGGGGGCCGAGGGCCTGCGCCGGGCGCGGCCCGAATGGTGGGTCGCCGGCGGCGGGATGTGGCAGGGGCGGGAGAGGCCTTGATGATCGACTGGCGCCTTGCGTCCCGGCGGGGCGTGGTTCTGATCACCGCGCTGCTGGCCCTGACCCTGTCGGCCTGCTCGTCATCCCGCCGGGTCACGGATGCCGTGCCCGGGGAGGCCACGGGCGGCGGCACCTTGTCGGACATCGAGCTGACCTGGTATCAGGCCGTGGTCGCGTTGCCCCCGGTGCGTGACGGCGATCCGGTCATTCTGGCGCGCATGGCGGACGTGATGGCGAAACCGCCGGCCTGGGAGCGGCCGCCGACCACGATCATCTATCTGCATGGCTGCACTGGCCTGGGCGACCTGTCCACCCTGCGCTTCCTGGCCGGGGCGGGCTATCTGGTGATCGCGCCCGATTCCATGGCGCGGCGCTATCGCCCGCTGCAATGCGATGTCGCGACCGGGCGCGGTGGTTTCAATCTCTTCGTCTATGATTTCCGCCTGACCGAACTGTCTTTCGCCATCAACAATATCGCCAGCCTGCCCTGGGCCGATTCGGGCGATCTGTTCGTTCTTGGCGGCAGCGAAGGCGCGGTCGCGGCGGCGCTTTATCGTGGGGACAATCTGCGCGGTCGCGTCATCGCCGCCTGGACCTGCCATGGCGCGCCCATTGTCGCCGGCCTTGCCTCGCCGCCGATGGAGCCGGTGCTGAGCATCGTCGCCTCCGATGATCCCTGGTACGCGGAAGGTGTCGCGGTCGGCCAGTCGGGCGACTGCGGTGAATTCATGGCCGGCCGGCCCAATGCCCGCTCCCTGGTGCTGCAGCATGGGGAGGGACATGCCGTCCTGTCGAGCGGCGTGGGGCGCCAGGCGATCCTCGACTTCCTCGCCCTCTGGAAGAAGCGCTGAGACTGCCCCGGGCGGTCTCGTCGCTGGTACGCCGCAACTCCTGCCGGGCTTCAGCCGAGGGGCGGACGAAGGTCGTCCCAGGGCGCGATCTTCTCGATCTGGGCGGCGAGGCGGATCAGCAGGCTTTCATCGCCCAGGCGTCCGGCGAACTGGACCGCCCGGGGCAGGCCAAGGGCATCGCGCCCGACCGGGATCGACATGGCCGGCTGGCCCGTCATGTTCTGCAGCCCGGTATAGGCGGTGTAGCGCGCGATGGCCGCCGCATAGTCGCCGATATCGGCCGGGCTGAGCGAGAGCACGCCGATCTCCGGCGGGCTGTCGGGCAGCAACGGCGTCAACAGCAGGTCGAAGCGCCCGGTGTCGAGGAAGTCGGCCATCTGGCGCCCGGCCTGGTGGACGGCCGCGATGCCGTCGAGATAGGCCGTGACCGGCAGGCTGCGGCCCCCTTCGGCGAGGAAGGCGGTCACGGTTTCGACCGGAACATCATCACGGCCCATGGCTTTCCGCCGCAGATCGATGACACGGGCGACATTGGCCGCGATCACGCCCTGCTGGGCGATGCTGAGCGCCGGCCCGTCCACCGGCAGGCTGCCGACTTCGATGACTTCATGGCCGAGATCGGCGAGCACCGCCTTCATGTGGGCGATGGCATCGAGCGCCGGGGCGCCCAGTTCGGTCGGATTCATCGCCCGCAGGCACAGGGCGATACGCAGGCGGCCCACGGGCACGCCGATTTCATAAAGCGACGGTCGCCGCGAGGTCGGCGCCACATAGGGGTCGCCCGGCACCGGGGCATCGGTCGCGTCGAGAAGCGCCGCCGAGTCCCGGACGCTGCGGCTGACCGCATGGACCGTCGACATGCCGCCCCAGCCTTCGCCCGCGTCCGGGGCCATGCTGATGCGTCCGCGGCTGGGTTTCAGGCCGAACAGACCGCAGCAGGCAGCGGGAATACGGATCGAGCCACCGCCGTCCGAGGCATGGGCGAGGGGGACAATGCCGGCCGCGACCGCCGCCGAAGCCCCGCCCGAGGAGCCGCCCGACGTCCGCGTCAGGTCGAAGGGATTGCGGGTCTTGCCGTCCAGCACGTTCTCGGTGGTCGAGGTCAGACCGAATTCGGGCGAGGTGGTGCGTCCGAACAGGACGAAACCGGCCCGGCGATAGCGCTCGATCAGGACACTGTCGTGATCGCAGACGAAGCCTTCGAACAGGCGGCTGCCGTTGGTCAGGGGCCAGCCCGTGATATGGGCGTTCAGGTCCTTGATCAGCATCGGAACGCCGGTGAAGGGGCCGCGCGGCAGGCCCCGGTCGATCTGGCGCCGCGCGTCCGCCTCGTTCAGCGCGATGACGGCATTGATGGCGGGATTGCGCCGCGCCACCAGGGCCAGCGCGTGATCCAGCAATTCGTCCGGCGTGGTTTCGCCCCGCGACACAAGTTCCGCCAGCCCGAGCGCATCCCTTGCCGTGTAATCATCGATACCGATCATCTGCAGCCCCCTTGCCGGATCCATCTTTTGTTTGTTGCCTTCAATCCGGGGGCGAAATTCTCGCCCATGCCGTGATCGGGAGCAACACCTGTCGGACAGTTGCCGTTCTGCAACGCCCATGGACCCGAGGTTCGGGGCGCGGAACGATGTTTGGGTCCGCGCCCTGATTGTGTTAGGAGTGATTCATGACGACGATCCAGCTGCGACGACGAAGCCCGTGCCTGCCCGGGGCCATGCCCCGGCCTGCAGGCTCGCGCCCGCGCGCCCGTGGTCAGGTCCTCGCCCTGGCTTCGCGCCGGCGCTAGGTATCCGCGCTGGCTCCCCGGCGTGGAATGACGTGAGTTCCGGGCGGCCTACCGCCCCAGTCCTGGCAGCGCAGCACAATGACCACCCTCATGCAGGAACGGCCGGAAGACGGCCCCGCCATCGAAGCCCTGATCGATACCGCGTTCGGGCCCGAGCGCTTTTCGAAGACGGTCTACAAGTTCAGGGACGGCGTGCCGCCGGTGCCCGAGCTTTGCTTCGTCGCCTATGACCACAGCAAGCTGGTCGGCTCGCTTCGCTTCTGGCCGATCCTGATCGGCGGCCATATCGAGGCGATCCTGCTCGGCCCCCTGGCGGTCGATCCCCGGCGGCGCGCCGAGGGGATCGGCGCCGCCCTGATGTGGCACGGTCTCGCCGAGGCCCAGCGCAAGGGCCACCGGATCGTGATCCTGGTCGGCGATTTCGACTATTACGTCAAATTCGGCTTCCGGCGCGAGCCTTGCGACCGGCTGGATCTGCCCGGCTGGGTCGATCGCAAGCGCTTCCTCGCCCGGGCCCTGGTGCCGGGCGCGGTCGACAATCTCTCGGGCATGATCGGGAAATGGCTGCCCGCGGAAGAGCGCGCGCGCGGCGTCGCCTGACCTGTCGCCACATCGGTTGAGCCGCCATCAAACCAAGCTTTGATGGCGCGGGCTTTGCGTGGCCATCCCCGAAAGAGGATCGTGGCGGACATGGCTTGGCTTGTGCCCGAATCGGGCTAGAGTTTGCGTCCTGCCCAGCGCCGTGAGGGGAACCCGATGTCCAATCATCTGAAATTCTATATCGATGGGGCCTTCGTGGACCCGCTGGTGCCGGCGACGCTCGACGTCATCAATCCGGCGACGGAAGAGGCCTATACGAAGATCTCGGTCGGCACCGCCGCCGATGTCGACCGCGCCGTCGCCGCCGCCCGCGCCGCCTTCCCCGCCTTCGCCAAGACGCCGAAGGCGGAACGCCTGGCGATGCTGAAGCGCATCCTCGAGATCTATAACGAGCGTTACGAGGATATCGCCCAGGCGGTGACCCAGGAGATGGGCGCGCCCCTGTCCTTCGCGCGCGGGGCGCAGGCCTGGGCCGGTCAGGTCCACATGGAAGCCACCATCCAGGCGATGGAAGACTTCACCTTCGAATATCCCCGGGGCTCGACCCGCATCGTGATGGAGCCGATCGGTGTCGTCGGCCTGATCACGCCGTGGAACTGGCCGCTGAACCAGATCGTCTGCAAGGTCGCGCCGGCCATCGCGGCGGGCTGCACCATGGTGCTGAAGCCGTCGGAAATCGCGCCGATCTCGGGCATCGTCTTCGCCGAGATCATGCACGCGGCGGGCATTCCTGCGGGCGTGTTCAATCTCGTGAACGGCACCGGGCCGGATGTCGGCCAGGTCATCGCCTCGCATCCCGGCATCGACATGGTCTCCTTCACCGGCTCGACCCGCGCCGGCATCATCGTTGCCAAGTCGGCGGCGGATACGGTGAAGCGCGTGGCGCAGGAGTTGGGTGGCAAGTCGCCCAATATCATCCTGCCGGACGCGGACCTGCAGGCGGCGGTCACCGCCGGTGTCGGCGGCTGTTTCGGCAATTCGGGCCAGTCCTGCGACGCGCCGACCCGCATGTTCGTCCCGGCCGACCGCCATGCCGAGGCGCTCGAAATCGCCAGGGCCGCCGCCGAGACCCACAAGGTCGGCGATCCGCTGGCGGAAGACACGGTGCTGGGTCCGCTGGTCTCGCAGATCCAGTTCGACAAGGTGCAGCGCCTGATCCAGTCCGGCATCGACGAGGGCGCGACCCTGGTCACCGGCGGCCTCGGCCGGCCGGACGGGCTGAACCGCGGCTATTACGTGAAGCCGACGATCTTCGGCAATGTCGAGCATGGCATGACCATCTCCCGCGAGGAAATCTTCGGCCCGGTGCTGTCGATCCTGCCCTACGAGACCGAAGCCGAGGCGATCGAGAAGGCGAACGACACGGTCTATGGCCTTGCCGCCTATATCGCCTCGACCAACCTCGACCATGCCCGCGCGGTCGCCCGCGAGCTGCGCGCCGGCACGGTGAACATCAACTATCCCGACTGGGACACCCAGGCACCCTTCGGCGGCTTCAAGCAGTCGGGCAACGGCCGCGAATACGCCGACTGGGGCATCCACGACTTCCTCGAGATCAAGGGCATCGTCGGCTACGGCGAATAAGATCCGGCTCCCATCCGATACGCGAAACCCCGCCGGTCACCGGCGGGGTTTTTTTCTTGGCTTCTACGCGGCTGTGACGGGCAGGGTCTGTATTGACAATGTGGATACGAAGGCCCAAGCTAAGATGATGTACAAGGCTAAACTATCTTCCGAGAAAGTGCCGGCTGCTGAAGTCAAGGGCAGCATCAACCTGCGCATTGACGGGCGAACACGCCAGCTGATCGATGAGGCGGCGGCGATGCTGGGCAAGACGCGGACCGAGTTCATGATCGACAGCGCGCGTGCTGTCGCGATTGATGTTCTGCTCGATCAGCGCTTGTTCGAGCTGGATCCCGAGCATTTCGATGCCTTTACCCGGGCGATCGATAATCCCCCTGTCCCCGGACCCAGGCTGACCGCCCTGTTGCGCCGGGTCCCCGCGTGGGAAAGGTGAGGGACCGCGTCCTGCCTTCATTGTCGGCACCGACGGCACTGACCGCTAGTCATGATCCAGCCGATTTCGATTGCGGCGTGGTAGCTCTCAATGACTGGTTGAGATCACGCGCGCTCAAGAATGAAAGTCGGTTTTCCCGCACCTATGTCGTCTGCGATTTTAACCGAGTTGCAGCCTATTATTGCCTTTCCGCAGGGGCGGTGTTGCGAGCCGACGCGCCGGGCAGGCTGAGACGCAATGCGCCGGATACCGTGCCGGTATCGGTGATTGGGCGGCTGGCGGTCAGCCGCGCATATGCGGGGCGGGGACTTGGCGCGGACTTGCTGTCGGATGCCCTGCGCCGCATCGCGGCCGCGTCGCGCAGCATCGGCATCGCCGCTGTTCTGGTACAGGCCAAGGATGAGAACGCCAAGCGTTTCTACCTCTCCTGTGCCGAGTTCATCGAATATCCCGCTGACAGCCGTACCCTGTTCCTGCCCATCGAAACGGTGATCGCCGCCTTCGGATAAGATGCGGGCCTTCACCCCGCCGACAGGTCCTCGCCGGCCGCGACCCTGCGCAGGATTTCCAGCCAGCTTTCGGCCGGCTGGGCGCCGACAACGGCCCATTTCTGGTTGATGACATAAGTCGGCACGCCGGTCACGCCGATGCGGCGGGCGAGGTCGTCCTCGCGCCGGACGAGGTCGCTATCCTGATCGCCGGCCAGCAGTTCGGCGACGATGGCGGCATCCATGCCGGCCTGTTCCGCGACGTCGAGCAGGACGACGGGATCGGAAATATCCTCCCCCTTCTCGAAATAGCGGCTGAACAGGTCCTCGATCACCGCGGGCTGAACCCCGGCGCTGCGTGCCCAGCGGGCGAGGCGATGGGCGTCGAGGCTGGACGGCATTTTGCGGATGGCGTGGAAATCGAAGGGGATGCCTTCCTGCCGGCCGATCTCGGCCAGGGGTTCGTGCAGGCGGGGCAGACGCTCGGCGCCGAATTTGGCGGCGAGATAGCTATCCCGGTCCATGCCCTCGGCGGGCATGTCTGGGTTCAGCATATAGGGCCGCCAGACCCGTTCCACCGCGATGTCGGGCAGTTGTTCGAGGGCGCTGTCCAGCCGGCGCTTGCCGATCCAGCACCAGGGACAGACCATGTCCGAGACGATCTCGATGGTGACGGGTTCCGTCGTCATTGATGCAGCCTTTCCCCGATCCAGCCGCCGGCCCTGGCGATCGCCTCGCGCCCTTCGCTCAGCATGGGGGCGAAGAAATGCCAGACATGGATCATATCCGGCCAGATTTCGAGCCGTGTGTCGACCCCGGCCGCCCCCAGTCGCCCGGCGACCAGCACCGCGTCGTCGAGCAGGCATTCGGCGGCGCCGACATGGATGAGGACGGGCGGCAGGCCGGCCAGATCGCCGTGCAGCGGCGAGGCCAGGGGGTGCCGCGTGTCATCGCCGCCCATATAGGCGCCGGTGAAGCCATCGAGCCGGGCCTTGCTGATCATCGGGTCCTCCTCCGCCTTGGTGGCGATGGTCGGCAGGCTGTTCGACAGGTCGACCCAGGGCGAGATCAGGAAGGCGGCGCCGGGCATCGGCAGGCCGGCGTCCCGCGCCGCCAGCATAAGGGCGAGGCTGAGGCCGCCCCCCGCCGAATCACCGGCGACGACGATGCGCGACGGCGCGAAGCCCTTGTCGAGCAGGTGGCGGTAGGCGGCGAGCGCATCATCAACGGCGGCGGGGAAGGGCGCTTCCGGCGCCAACCGGTAATCGATCGCGAGCGAAGTTATGCCGGCGGCCCTGGCGATGCTCCAGGCGAGGCGCCGGTGGGTGTTCAGCGAGCCGAGGCAATAGCCGCCGCCATGGAGATAGAGGAGGGCGGCATCGCCCGCCGCGCCCTCGGGCGTGGCGAATTCGGCCGGGCAACCGGCGATGTCCAGCAATTCGACACCCGTGCGGTCGTCGGGATCGACCGGCGGCGCGATCGTCTCGTAAAGCGCGCGGGTATCCTCGAGGGACAGGCTCGCCCGGTCGGTGGCGGCGAGGGCGGCCCGGATCGCGGTCATCTCCTGAATGCTCATGAACGCTTGCTCTCCCTTTTGTATTTATGTTGTTGGGCGGCATGGTTGCCCGTGCTGAAAGGCCGGGCAAGACGCAAAAACAGGGGAGAGCCATGACCGATACCACCCAGCTGCCGCTTGCCGGCCGTCACATCTTCATCACCGGCGCGACCTCGGGCTTCGGCCGGCGTTTCGCCCTCGTGCTCGGCCGGATGGGCGCCGCCGTCTCCGTCTCGGGTCGCCGGGTGGAGCGGCTGGCCAGCCTGGTCGAGGAGTTGGCGGCGGAGGGAATCAAGGCCCATGCCGTTCCCCTCGACGTTACCGACCTTGCGGCGGTCGAGCCGGCGCTGCAATCGGCCGAGGCGGCCCTCGGCCCGCTCTATGCCCTCGTCAACAATTCGGGCGTCGGCGGTGGCAGCAGCATCGAGAAGGAAACGGCCGAGAATTACGACTGGATCATGAACACCAATGTGAAGGCGGTCTATTTCCTCGCCCAGGCGGCGGGCCGGCGCTTCATCGAGCGGAAGGCCAGGGGCCGCATCGTCAACATCGCCTCCATCGCCGGGATGCGGGTGCTGCCGAAACTCTCGGTCTATTGCATCTCCAAGGCGGCGGTGGTGCAGATGACCAAGGCCATGGCCATCGAATGGGCGCGCCACGGCATCAATGTGAACGCGATCTGCCCCGGTTACATCGAGACCGAGATCAACGCCGATTTCTTCCGCTCGGAGCCCGGGCAGAAGTTCATGGCCCGCTTCCCGCGCGGCCGCATCGGCAAGGTCGAGGATCTGGACGGTATCATCGCGCTGATGCTCGACCCCCGCTCCGATTTCATGACCGGCGCCATCGTCAACGTCGACGATGCCCAGTTGTTGATGTGATCTATCAGATTATGACATTGCGCAGGAAGCGCAGCGACGCGTCGCCTTCGTTCGCGAAGTCGAAGGGGCCGTCCGCGCGGTAAGCGTGGGACTGCCCGGCGGCGAGCGTGATCGTCTCGCCGGGCAGGGCGATGGTTAGCGTGCCGTCGAGGACGAAGACCATCTCCCACCAGTCGCCCGGGGCGGCGGCGGAATGGTAGCGCTCTCCGGGGGCGAGGCTCCATTGCCACAGCTCGGCCAAGCGGCTCGCCGGGGCGGATTGCAGCAGATGCGCCTGACTGGCGCCGCTCGAGCCCTGCCAGGCGAGCACGGGGCTATGGCCCGCCGCTTCGCGGTCGACGATCAGATCCGGCAGCATCACGCCAAGGGCGGCGGCGATGCGGTCGAGGGTGGACAGGCTGACGTTGCTGTCGCCGGATTCCATCGCCACCAGCATCCGCCGGCTGACCCCGGAGGCCTGGGCGAGCGCTTCCTGACTGAGACCCGCCTGCTGGCGCAGGCGCTTCAGATTGGCGGCGAGATGGCCGAGGACCGGCGCTTGACGTTCCGACATGTGCACTATATTGCTCAAAGCCATTGTGCAGTTTATTGCGCATCGGGGGCTTGGGCAAGTCATGGCGGTCGATCAGGGGGACATGCGGGCGGTGTCGGCGCCGGTGGGGGAACTCGTGCCCGCCCTCGTCCTGCTCGGCATCACGGCGATCTGGGGCGCCACCTTCCTGATCATCCAGACGGCGCTGACGGATTCCGGCCCGCTCTATTTCCAGACCCTGCGCTATGTCGTCGCCACGGTCTGCCTGGTCGCGGTGTCGGGCCGCCATCTGCTGGGCGTCACCCGGCTGGAGCTGTTCGTCGGCCTTGCCACGGGGGTCGCGGTCGCGGTCGCCAACGGGATGCAGGCGGTGGCGCTGCAATGGATTCCCAGCTCGACCTCGGCCTTTCTGACCGCGCTCTATGTGCCGCTGGTGCCGATCGGGCAATGGCTGTTCATGCGCGAGCGGCCGGGCAATGTGGCCTTGGTCGGCATCGTCATGGCCTTCGTCGGCATGGCCCTGCTGGCGGGGCCGGATGCCCTCGATGTCGAAGCCGGGCGGGGCCAGATCCTGACCATCCTCAGCACCTTCATCATCGCCTTCGAGATCGTCGCCATCGGCGCCTATGCCAAGCGGATGGACCCGCGCCGGGTCTCCGCGGTGCAACTCGTCACCGTCGCCGTGCTCACCTTCGGCGCCACGGGCGCGGCGGGGGAAGGCATTCCGGCGCATACGCCGCTGCTTCTCGCCTGTGCCGGCGGGCTTGGCGTCGCCACCGTGATGATCCATGTCGCGATGTATTGGGCCCAGCGCCGCCTGACGCCGACGCGGGCGACCCTGATCTATGCCATGGAGCCGGTCTGGGCCGGGCTGATCGGCAGGGCGGCGGGCGAGCGCCTGCCGCTGGCGGGCCTCGTCGGCGCGGCGCTGATCGTCGGCAGTATCGCGATCAACGCCCTGCGCTTCCGCCGCCGGCCCTGAGCAGCCGCAGCGGACGGAAGTAATCCTGCACATTCCGGTCGTTGATGAAGCCGATGTTGTAGGGGTGTTCGGCGGTGAGGACGGGAAAGCCTGCCGCGCCCGGCAGATCGGCCAGCTTCATGGCGAAATTGCCGAACAAAAGCAGCTTCGCCTCGGGCCGCGCGCGGTGCAACCCGGCGAGGAAGGCGTCCATGAACCCTTCCCAGGCTTTCGCATCGCGGGCCTTGCTGGCGGTCAGCACCGGGATCGCATTGATGCAGAGGATGCCTTCCTGCCTTATGCGGTCGAACAGCGCCGCCATCGTCGGCACGAAGCCGAGGGCGGCGGGGTCGAGGGCGGCGATCTCCTCCGCCCGCGCCTCCGGCGAAATCAACCCCTCGGCGACCAGCAGCATCTTCATGATGTTGCGCATGGAGGTGGCGCGGTTGACGGGCTTCGACAGGCCGGCAGGCGACCACAGATCGCCCACGGCGCCGTCGTTGAAGGCTTCGCCGATCGCCGATTCCTTGCGCGGATAAGGCGACTCCCCGATCAGCACCGCCCCGACGGAAGTCAGCGGCACGCGGTGCAGCGCGGCCAGCAGGTAGCGGGGGCCGGGCAACCAGTCCTGTGCCTCCAGCCCTCCCAGATAGGCGGGGTCGAGCCGGGCCGCTGGCGCTTCGAGCAGGGCGCGCCAGTCGTCGGCGAGGCCTTCCGTCGCCGTGGCGAAGGGATAGCGGGCGAGCGTGCTCACAGCAGGGCCAGCGCCCGGCGCATGATCTTGCCGTTGGCGGTGCGTGGCAGGCTGTCCAGCACGATCACCTCTTTCGGCCGCTTGTAGGCGGCGAGTTTTCCGGCGGCATGGGCCAGCAGGGCGTCCCGGTCGATGGCGGCGCCGTCGCGCGGAACGACATAGGCGCAGATGACCGAGGTGGTCTCCGACACCTGACGCTCGGCGACGGCGACATCGGCGATGCCGGGATGGCCGGACAGCGCGGCTTCGACCTCGAGGGGGGAGACCCGGTAACCGCCGGCATTCATCAGGTCGTTGTTGCGGCCGTGGAACCAGACGTAACCATCCTCGTCCAGATGGGCGAGGTCGCCGCCCGCGAACCATTCACCTCGAAACACTTCCGCTTCCTCGGCCGGGCGCTGCCAGTAGCCGAGCATGAGGCCCGGGTCGCTGCGATGGATGGCGAGAAGACCAATCTCGCCCGTCGGCAGCGGCGCGCCGCTCTCGGGGTCGAGGATGGCGATGCGCCGGTCCGGCTGGGCCTTGCCCGGGCTGCCGGGGCGGGCGGGGCCGGGCGGCGACTGGCTGATATAGGTCGAGATTTCCGACATGCCGAGGGCTTCGTAAAGCTCGGTGCCCACGGTCTCGCGCCATTCGCGCAGGATGACGGGCGGCAGGCTCTCGCCCGCGGTCAAGCCGTGGCGAAGGCTCGACAGGTCGTGCGCGCCCGGCTCGCCGTATTTCAGGATCTGGCGGTAGAGGCCGGGCACGGTGGCGAAGATCGTGGCGCGGAACCGCTCGATCAGCCGGGGCCAGACCATGGCGTCGCGCGGCCCATTGTAGAGGCAGGCGGTGGCGCCATTGGCCCAGGGGTCGGTCAGGCCGACGCCCAGCGTATAGGTCCAGTTGAAGGCGCCGGCGTGCAGCACCCGGTCGTCGCCCGAAATGCCGTACCAGCCCTGATACATCGGCCGCCGGCCATAGGCGCTGCGCTGGCCGTGCAGCACGCCCTTGGGCTTGCCCGTGGTGCCGGAGGTATAGACGAGGAAGGCGGGATCGTCGGCCGCGGTGTCGGCGAAATCGCCCAGGGCGCCATTCGCCGCCCAGTCGCGGATGGCGGCGGCGGGGATGACCGAGACGCCGTCCGGCACGGAAAGATCATTCATACCGGCGCCGGTGGCGATCGCCCGGGCGCCGCAATCGGTCAGCAGGAATTCCGCCTCCGCCCCGGTGAGCTGGGACGAGGAGGGCAGGGCGACGATGCCGGCGGCGATGGCCCCGAACCAGGTCAGGGCATAGGCGGCGTCATTGTCCATGCGGATCATCAGCCGGTCGCCGGGGCGCAAGCCAGCGTCCAGCAAGCCCCGCGCGACCCGCAGCACGGCATCGCGCAAGGCGCCGAAGCTCCAGACCTCGTCGTCATGGGCCCCGGCGAGGATCAGCCCGGTCTTGCCCGCGTCATGCCCGTCGAGGCAGTAGCGGGCCATGTTGAAATGTTCAGGCACCATCGGATGTGACAAGGCTTTCCAGCAGCAAGCGATAATGGTCGAAGCCCGGCACCTCGAGGCCGACGACCTTCGCCTCCTCGTCCCAGACCCGCAGGCGCAGGGCGTCGCGGCCATGGGGCAGGGCGTCGAAGGCGGCGACGTCCGCCGCCGACATCGGCCCGCCCTGCAGCGCGAGGCTGCGCACCGAGGCGGGCGAGAGCCGTTCGAAATAACCGGGCTTCATCGCGCAGAGATAGCGCTTGGCCGCGACATGCAGGCGGACGGGATCGGCGACCTCGGCCCCGAAGAACCGGGCCAGGTGATCGGCCCCGCCATCCTCGTGGCGGGCATCGTAACCCTCGACCGCGGCGGCTTCGCCCTTGGGGTCGATCAGGTGGCCGATGTCATGCAGCAGCGCCGCGGCGACAAGGCCGGGGGCCGCCCCGGCCCGCTCGGCGCAGGCGGCCGCCTGCAGGCCATGGGCGAGCTGGCTGACCGATTCGCCGCCTTCATAGGGCACGGCGCCGCGTTCGGCATAGAGCCGGGCGATGGTATCGACGATCTCGGTTGCGGGCTTTCGCGACGTCATGACTCGTATCCTCGGGATGGGCGCCATAATGCTCGTGACCTTTGTTCACGTCACGGTTAAAAACCTGTACTAACCGAGGAAGATGACAATAAGGGGAGCGCGAGATGGGTCCGTTGAAAGGCATGAAGGTCGTCGAAATCGCGGGGCTCGGGCCGGGTCCTTTCTGCGCCATGCTGCTCGCCGACATGGGCGCCGACGTGATCCGCGTCGAGCGTTCGGCGAAATTCGGCGTGGTGAACCCGAAGTTCGATTACCTCAACCGCGGCAAGCGCTCGATCGTCGTCGACCTGAAGAAGCCCGAAGGGGTCGAGACCGTGCTGAAGCTGGTCGAGAAGGCGGACATCATCCTCGAAGGTTTCCGCCCGGGCGTGATGGAACGTCTCGGCCTCGGGCCTGAGGATTGCCTCGCCCGCAACCCCGCGATCGCCTATGGCCGCATGACCGGCTTCGGCCAGACCGGGCCGATGGCCAAGGCGGCGGGCCACGACATCAATTACATCGCCATGTCGGGCGCCCTGCACATGATCGGCCGCAAGGGCGAGAAGCCGGTGCCGCCGGTCAATCTCGTCGGCGATTTCGGCGGCGGTGCCATGTTCCTCGCCTTCGGCCTGCTGGCGGCGGTGATCGAGGCGCGCGCCAGCGGCAAGGGTCAGGTGGTCGATGCCACCATGATCGACGGCGCCGCCCTGCTGTCGACCATGATGTATGGCATGAAGGCGCAGGGCCTGTGGCAGGACGAGCGCGGCGTGAATCTGCTCGATACCGGCGCCCATTTCTACGAGACCTATGAGACCCGCGACGGCAAATGGGTCTCCATCGGCTCGATCGAGCCGCAGTTCTATGCCGAATTGCTGCGCCTCGCCGAACTCGACACCGAGGTTTTCGGCAACCAGATGGATATCGGCCGCTGGCCCGAGATGAAGGACAGACTGGCCGAGGTGTTCAAGGCCAGGACGCGCGACGAATGGTGCGCGATCATGGAAAACACCGATGTCTGCTTCGCCCCCGTGCTGTCGATGGACGAGGCGGCCCGCCATCCGCACAATGTCGAGCGCGGCACCTTCTTCGCGCAGGATGGCAACGTCCAGCCGGCCCCGGCGCCCCGGTTCAGCCGCACCGTGCCGGCCGTCCCCGCCGCGCCGCCGCTGCCCGGCCAGCATACTGACGAAGTTCTGGCCGATTGGGGCATTTCCGCCGATGATGCGGCAAAGCTGAAGGTGGCGGGGGCCGTCGCCTGAATTCTGCCAACGGGGGGAAGGGTGGCGCTGTTCTTCGATGCGGACTGGTTCGATCAGCGCCTGCGGGTGCTCGGCCTCGGCCGGGCATCGATCGGCGCCGTCCTTCACATTTCCGATGACGCGGTCGAGGACCTGTTCAAGGACCAGCGCGAGCTGAAACCGCTTGAGGTCGCGACCCTCGCCGCCCTGCTGGCGGTGTCGGCGACGGAACTGGCGAAACGGGCCGGCGTCGGCACCGTGCCCGAGGAAGCACCGCCGGCCGGCCCCTTCGAGGAGCGGATGGAGGCGGTCGAACTGGCCATGCTCCGCCTCGAGGAGCGGATGAACCGGATCGAGGATCTGCTGGCCCGCGCGGTCGATACCACGCGGGCCCTGCGCGCCGACCTCGCGGTCGGCGGCGACTAGCGCCGAGAGAAGGGGAACATTCGTCGTCCCGGCGAAGGCCGGGGCCTTTGGACGAGAGAGTCGCCTTTGCTTGCCCAAGATCCCGGCCTTCGCCGGGACGACAAAGAAAGAGGCGCGGCCGGGGCCGGTTGATTACTTCTTCTGCACCGTCAGGCTTTTCGCCGTGATGACGATCTCGACGTCCCGGGCCTTGCCGTCCGGCCCGGCTTCGAGGCCGACCGACATGCCGGTCGTGGTGAAGATCGGCGGATCATTGGTCGGCACGCCGCCGAGCGGCACGGTGTTCAGCGCGGTATATTTGTCCTTGCCCGTCGCCTTCAGCACCGTGGCATAGCCTTTCCGCGTCTCGCCCTCGAGGAGGACGAAGATGAGGACGATGTCGTCCTTCTTGTCGCCGGTCACATCCTTGGGCAGGGCGACGGCATAGCCGACGCCGGCCTTCCGCTTCTTCGCCTCGGCCGAGATCGCGGCCTGAATGGCGGCCGAGGTGGCTGTCGGCGGCTCCGCCGCGGCAGGGGCCGGGGTGGGAGTGGGTGTGGGTGACGTTGGCGCGCTATCGAAGGTGGAGCCGGCGACCGACGCCCCGGTGGAGGGCTGGCCCGGCGTCGCCGCCGCCGTCTCGCGATGGACGACCTTGATGGCGTTGGCTTCGGCGCAATGGTCGAGGGCCTTGATCACCTGGTCCGAGCCGGCGAGATCCATGGCCTCGGACCTGAGCTTGAGCTGGTTCGAGCCGATGATGACCTTGCCGCCCTTGGCGAAGATCTCATAGAGCTTCTCGCCCTCGGGCGAGGGCAGCGGGGCGCTCATGATCGAGGTCGGGTCATAGGCGGTGCCGGGCAGGCGCAGGGGCGGCCGCTCGTCGACCGAGAAGCCGAAATCCATGCTCGTGCCTTCCTTCACCTGAAGGCCCGGCCGGCCATAAAGGAGACCGCGCCCCTTCTCGCCGAGGATGAGGCCGAAGCGGTCGCCGTTCGGATAGGTCCTGGTCGCGACACAGAGCGCCTCGTTGGTGCCCGGCAGGCGGAAGACATCCAGCGACCAGTCGCCGAGGGCGAAGGTCTCCGCCTGCTGCGGCGCCGCCAGCGGAGCGGGCAGGGGGGCATCCTGGGCGAAGGCCGGGCCACCCGCGACAAGGCAGGCAAGAACAAGCCCGGGGCCGGCGAGACGGGTGGTGGCGCGAAGAAAGGTCAAGA
Source organism: Zavarzinia sp. (assembly GCF_049306435.1). Taxonomy (NCBI): domain Bacteria; kingdom Pseudomonadati; phylum Pseudomonadota; class Alphaproteobacteria; order Rhodospirillales; family Zavarziniaceae; genus Zavarzinia; species Zavarzinia sp. Next base: position 9,083 of record NZ_JBAQRT010000153.1, on the reverse strand, counting down.
TGAGGACTCGCTGGGAAACGGTTTCGATCTGTCGGGAAGCGAGCATAGCCAATATTATGGCACAATCATGTGCCAATCGATGGGGCCTGTCCGGATGGACGGAATTCCGCCGGTTTGATGACATGCGCGAAAACGGGGATTGTGCCGATGGTCACGTGCTTTGGTCTGTGTTGTTCGGTCTCTCGCCGCGGGTTCCTGGCGGTGGCCGCCGCCGGGACCCTGGCCGGCTGCACCACCGTGGGCCGCGGTCTCGAGCCGAATGACGCCGACCTCAACCGCATGGGGCTTCAGGCCTGGTCCAACCTCAAGACCAAGGAAAAACTCTCGGGCAGCGCCAAGGGGCGGGATCAGGTGGCCCGGGTCTCGCGCCGGGTGGTCGATGCCTCGGGCCTTGGGCGGGCCTATAATTGGGAATTCGCCCTGTTCGACGATCCGCAGATCAACGCCTTCGCCCTGCCGGGCGGCAAGGTCGGCGTCTATCAGGGCCTCCTGAACCTCGTCTCCAGCGACGACCAGCTGGCCGCCGTGATCGGCCATGAAGTCACCCACGTCCAGCGCCGCCACGCCGCCCAGCGCATCGGCACCCAGAAGGCCGGCCAGCTCGGTGTCCAGCTCGCCCAGATCGGCCTCGGCATCGGCGGGGTCGAGGGCGCGGACCGGATCGCCGGCCTGATCGGCGCCGGCGTTTCCTATGGCGTCATCCTGCCCTTCTCGCGCGATCAGGAATACGAGGCGGATGCCGGCGGCCTCACCACCATGGCCAGGGCCGGCTACGACCCCAACGCCTCGGTCAGCCTGTGGCAGCGCATGGCGGCCCAGAAGGGCGCCAACGGCAAACCCCTCGAATTCGCCTCGACCCACCCCTCGGACGCCAACCGCATCCAGCGCCTGCGACAGCAGATCCCGGCCGCGATGCCGCTCTACGAGGCGGCCAAGGCGCGGGGGTAGGGGGCGCGCATCGTTCTGCGCGAGATCCCGGCCTTCGCCGGGATGACGATTTAGGGGAGTGAGGCGAAGATAATTTCAGTCGTCGTTCCGGCGCAGGCCGGAACCTCGACCCGGATGAGGCTCGTTCGGCGCTTACTCCGCCGGGGCCTGCGTCTGGAGGGCGAGGGCGTGGAGTTCGCCGTCCATGGCGCCGCGCAGGGCCTTGTAGACCATCTGGTGCTGCTGCACCCGGCTCTTGCCCTTGAAGGCGGCGGAGGTGACCTGGGCGGCGTAATGATCGCCGTCGCCGCGCAGATCCTCGATCACGACGACGGCATCGGGAAAGGCCGCCTCGATCAGGCTCTTGATCTGTCCCGCTTCCATCGCCATCGCCATCACTCCTGAATCGTGCCGCGCCAAGCTATCGCAAGGTGCCCGGCCGGTTCAAACTCAAACGATCTCTTCGCTGATCACCTTGAAGCCCTTGAGGACATGGGCACCGAAGGTGTTGGTCAGCGGCACGTCCGAGGCGTCGCGGCCGCGGGCGATCAGGATGCGGCCGATCCGCGGCTTGTTGTGGCGGGCATCGACCGTGTACCAGCGCCCGCCCAGATAGACTTCCAGCCAGGCGCTGAAATCATCCGGGTTGGCGTCGCGCGGCACGCCGATGTCGCCCATGTAGCCGGTGCAATAGCGGGTCGGGATATTCATGCAGCGCAGGAAGGCGGCGGCCAGATGGGCGTAGTCGCGGCAGACGCCGACCTTCTCCTGATAGACATCGAAGGCGGATTTGGTCGAGCGCGCCTGCATGTAGTCGAACTTGATGTGACCATGCACGAAGCTGAGGATGGCCTGCACCCGGGGCCAGCCCAGCGGCGTCTTGCCGAACAGGTTCCAGGCGATATCCGACAGTTTGTCGGTCTCGCAGTAACGGCTGCCGAGCAGATAGACGATGGTTTCGTCCGGCAGGTCCTGCACCAGGATCTGCGGCGCGTCGGTCGGGACGACGTCATGCCGGCCGCTGTCGGTGATCGAGGTGCTGCACTTCAGGTTCAGCATCCCGGCCGGGGCCATCAGGCGGGCGCAGCGATTGCCGAAGCCGTCATAGTAATAGTGCACCGGCATCTGGGGCACGGTCTTCAATTCGTCGGGTTCGAGAAGATCGCCCATGCGGGAGGCGTGGACGCTCAGCATGACCACCATCGGCGTGGGGTTGGGCAGAAAATAGCTGATGTCGTAGCCAAGGCGAATCTTCACTGGTCTTCCTTCACAAAGGTCACGGGTGCCTTTCGACAGGGCATCGGTGAAATAAAAACGGCGGGACCGCGATCGGTCCCGCCGTATCGTCAAATCGGATGAAAATCAGTTTGCCATATAACGGGGCAGCCAGCCCTCATATTCGGCACGCAGATCGGCGATGCCTGCTTTGTGCGCACCGTCGACGCTGATGCTGTCGCCGCCGGTGGTGCCGATGACCTGCAACGGCACGCCCGCCGCCTTCGCCTGATCGACGATGCTTTCCACCCGGTCGACCGGAACCGTCATCAGATAACGCCCCTGATCCTCGCCGAACCAGAAGGCGTGCAGGGGCACAGGGGTCTCCGGCGTCGCCAGGGTGGCGCCGATACCGCCCGCCAGGGCCATTTCGGCGATGGCGACCAGAAGCCCGCCGTCCGAGACGTCATGGCAGGTGACGACTTCGCCGTGACGGATCAGGCCGCGCACGAAATCGCCGTTGCGCTTCTCGGCGGCGAGGTCGACCGGCGGCGGCGCGCCGTCTTCCCGGCCCGCGATGTCGCGCAGGTAGATCGAGGCGCCCAGCCAGCCCTCGGTCTCACCGACGAGCAGGATGGTCTCGCTCGTCGCCTTGAAGCGGATCGAGGCGGAGCGGGTGTAGTCTTCCAGAAGGCCGATGCCGCCGATGGCCGGGGTCGGCTGCACGCCGGTGCCCATGGTCTCGTTGTAGAGCGAGACATTGCCCGAGACGACGGGGTAGTCGAGGGCGATGCAGGCCGCCGATATGCCTTCGACGGCGCCGACGAACTGGCCCATGATGTTCGGCCGCTGCGGGTTGCCGAAATTCATGCAGTCGGTGATGGCGAGGGGCAGGCCGCCGGTCGCGGTGATGTTGCGATAGGTCTCGACGACCGCCTGCTTGCCGCCCTCGACCGGATCCGCGAAGCAATAGCGCGGGGTGCAGTCGGTGGTGAGGGCGAGGCCCTTGGTGGCGTGATCGCGCACGCGGACCACGGCGGCATCGCCGCCGGGCCGCACGATGGTGTCGCCGCCGACCAGATGGTCGTATTGCTCGACGATCCAGCGTTTCGAACAAAGATCGGGCGTGCCCAGCATCTTGATCAGCGTGGCGCCGAGGTCATTGGCCGCCGGCACGTCCTTGGACAGAACCTTCGCCTGTTTCGGCGTCGGCACCCAGGGCCGGTCGTAAAGCGGGGCTTCGTCGGTCAGCGGGGCGACCGGAATGTCGCCCACCACTTCGCCCCGGTGCTTCAGCACGAGGTGGCCGGTGTCGGTCACCTGGCCGATCACGGCGAAGTCGAGGCCCCATTTCTCGAAGATGGCCCGCGCCGCGTCTTCCCGACCCGGCTTCAGGATCATCAGCATCCGCTCCTGCGACTCCGAGAGCATCATCTCGTAAGCCGTCATATGCGTTTCGCGCTGGGGCACATTGTCGAGGATCAGTTCGAGACCGACGCCGCCCTTCGAGGCCATTTCGACCGAGGAGGAGGTGAGGCCGGCCGCGCCCATGTCCTGGATGGCGACGATGGCGTCGCCCGCCATGAGCTCGAGGCAAGCTTCGAGCAGCAGCTTCTCGACGAAGGGATCGCCGACCTGCACGGTCGGACGCTTCTCTTCCGATTTCTCGTCGAATTCGGCCGAGGCCATGGTGGCGCCATGGATGCCGTCGCGCCCGGTCTTCGAGCCGACGTAGACCACCGGATTGCCGATGCCCGCCGCCGCCGAATAGAAGATCTTGTCGGTATGGGCGATGCCCACCGTCATGGCGTTGACGAGGATGTTGCCGTCATAGGCCGGATGGAAGGTGCATTCGCCGCCGACGTTCGGAATGCCCATGCAATTGCCGTAGCCGCCGATGCCGGCGACGACGCCGGAGACGAGATGCTTCGTCTTCGGATGCTCGGGCGAGCCGAAGCGCAGGGGATCGAGGATGGCGATCGGCCGTGCGCCCATGGTGAAGACGTCGCGCAGGATGCCGCCGACACCGGTCGCCGCGCCCTGATAGGGCTCGATGTAACTGGGGTGGTTGTGGCTTTCCATCTTGAAGATGGCGGCGAGGCCGTCGCCGATGTCGACGACGCCGGCATTCTCGCCCGGGCCGCAGATCACCTGCGGACCCTTGGTCGGCAGCTTCTTCAGATGGATGCGCGAGGATTTGTAGGAACAATGTTCCGACCACATGACCGAGAAGATGCCGAGTTCGGTCAGGTTCGGTTCCCGCCCCATGATGGCGAGAACATGTTCGTATTCGTCGGGGGCGAGGCCATGCTCGGCGACGATTTGGGGCGTGATCTTGGTCATTACGCGAGCGCCTTGGCCAGACTGTCGAACAGGATGGCGCCGTCGGTCCCGCCGACCACCGCCTCCGTCATGTTTTCCGGGTGTGGCATCATGCCGAGCACGTTGCGCTTCTCGTTCAGCACGCCGGCGATGTTGCGGATGGCGCCATTGGGCGAGGCCTCGGGCGTGATCTCGCCCGCCTCGGTGCAGTAACGGAAGGCGACGCGGTCTTCACCCTCGAGGCGGTTCAGCGTCTCTCCGTCGGCGAAGTAATTGCCTTCGGCATGGGCGACGGGCACGCGGATCACCTGGCCCGGCTGATAGCCGCCGGTATAGGCGCTGTTCGTGGTTTCGACCTTCAGGTGCACGTCGCGGCAGACGAAGCGCAGCGAGGCGTTGCGCATCAGGACGCCGGGCACGAGGCCGGTCTCGGCCAGGATCTGGAAGCCGTTGCAGATGCCGATGACATAGCCGCCGCGCGCCGCGTGATCCTTCACCGCCCGCATCACGGGCGAGAGCGAGGCCATGGCGCCGCAGCGCAGGTAATCGCCGTAGGAAAAGCCGCCGGGCAGGACGACGAGATCGGTGCCCGCGGGCAGCTCGGTGTCACCGTGCCAGACATAGGCCGGATTGGTATAGGAGGCTCGCTTGAGGGCGAGGGCGACATCCCGTTCGCGATTCGAGCCGGGGAAGACGACGACGGCCGCCTTCATCTCAGAGCAACTCGATCGTGTAGTTCTCGATCACGGTGTTGGCGAGCAGCTTCTCGCACATCGCCTTGACCTGTTCCCTGGCCTTGCCGGCGTCGGTTTCGGCCAGTTCGAGTTCGAGGAACTTGCCCTGGCGCACATCCTCGACCCCGCCGAAGCCGAGGGAGCCGAGGGCATGGGCGATCGCCTTGCCTTGGGGGTCGAGAACGCCATGTTTCAGGGTGACGTGGACGCGGGCTTTCACGGGATCACCTATATTTGCATCGAATATCTGATGCGTCATCCCGGCGAAGGCCGGGATCTCTCGACGGACGGGGCATGGAAGCCAACGCCGGAAAGGTCCCGGCCTGCGCCGGGACGACGATTTCCTGTTACTGCATCACCTCGGGGCCCTTCATGTCGCGCGGGCCGCCTTCCGGCAGGATCCCCAGGCGACGGGCGACTTCCTGATAGGCCTCGGCGGTGCCGCCGAGGTCGCGACGGAAGCGGTCCTTGTCCAGCTTCTCGTTGGTGCGGATGTCCCACAGGCGGCAATTGTCCGGGCTGATCTCGTCGGCGAGGATGATGCGCATCTCGTCGTTCTGCCACAGGCGGCCGAATTCCATCTTGAAGTCGACAAGACGGATGCCGACGCCGAGGAACAGGCCGACCAGGAAATCATTGACGCGCAGCGCCAGCGCCAGAATGTCGTCGATGTCCTGGGGCGAGGCCCAGCCGAAGGCGGTGATATGCTCTTCGGTCACCATCGGATCGTTCAGCTCGTCGGCCTTGTAGAAGAACTCGACGATCGAACGCGGCAGCTGGGTGCCCTCGGGAATGCCGAGCCGGGTCGACAGCGAGCCGGCGGCGACATTGCGCACGACGACTTCAAGGGGGATGATCTCCACTTCCTTGATCAACTGTTCGCGCATGTTCAGCCGGCGGATGAAATGCGTCGGAACACCGATCTCGTTGAGGAGGGTCATGAGATATTCGGAGATGCGGTTGTTGATCACGCCCTTGCCCGTGACCGTGCCCTTCTTCTGATTGTTGAAGGCGGTTGCATCATCCTTGAAATACTGCACCAGGGTGCCAGGCTCGGGACCTTCGTAAAGGATCTTGGCCTTGCCCTCGTAGATCTGCTTGCGGCGGCTCATGAGTGATATGGTCCTCTGGCGGGGCCGGGCGGCCTCTGGCCAGTCGAAAAACGAAGCCGGCGCGGTCAAGCCCCCTCGGGCTCCGCGCGAAGCGGGACCATACAGGAGGGCGCCGACATAAACAATGCGGCGATCATCCTGTTTTCGGCAGGTCGACAACCCTTGCCAAGCAAGGGTCGGATCGCCTTATATCCGCGCAATGCACCCGTTATTGCCGAGGGATCACCAATGGCCAGCTTCAATGACCGCGAAAAGAGCTTCGAGGCCAAGTTCGCCCACGACGAGGAAAAGCGTTTCCGCGCCGTCGCGCGCCGCAACAAACTTCTTGGCCTCTGGGCTGCGGAGAAGCTGGGCCTGTCGGGCGAGGCCGCCGATGCCTATGCCAAGGAAGTCGTGATCGCCGATTTCGTCGAAGCCGGCGACGAGGACGTGATCCGCAAGGTCCTGACCGATTTCATCGCCAAGGGCATCGTGCTGACCGATCGCCATATCCGCATGGAAATCGAATCGCTGAACAACAAGGTCCTGGCCGAAATCGAATGACCGGCGGCCACGCCAAGATTTCGGTCGAGGCGCCCGATCAGCCGGAAGTCCTGCCGCTGATTCGGGCCCTCGATGCCTTCCACAGCGAACTCTATCCCGCCGAGAGCAATCATTTCCTCGATGTCGAGGCCATGATGCAGCCGAATGTCACCTTCGTGGTCGTCCGGCTGGAAGGCATGGCGGTCGGCTGCGGCGCGCTGGTGCGCGACCCAGGCGGCTTCGCTGAAATCAAGCGCATGTATCTGGCGCCCGCGGCCCGGGGCCGGGGCCTTGGCCGGCACCTGCTGCAATTCCTGCTGAGCTGCGCCGATGACGAGGGGCTGACCCCGGTCCGGCTCGAAACCGGCATCCGCAACGGCGAAGCGCTCAGTCTCTACCGCTCGCTCGGCTTCGTCGAACGCGGTCCCTTCGGCGCCTATGACGCCGATCCCAACAGCATCTTCATGGAACGCCGGGTGCTTTTGCGCTGATGCGATCCGCCTTGGCGGATGTGTCTGCCCGAATGGCGGAAGGCCTTGGCCTGCGCCGGAACGACGACGTTCAGTAGAAAATCACGCCGGAGAAAGCGAGGCCGGTAAACAGCCTCAGCGGACGGATTCGTCGGCGAAGATCACGACGCCGGTGGCGCCGCCGGCACCGCCCGAATAAACCGCCTGCACCAGGCGAAGCTCGCGCTTCTTCTGTTGCGGCTGGGGCGCGGCGACTGGCGCGGCCGGAGCGGCGGCGGTGGTCGTGGCGGCGGTGGCGGGGACGGGGGCGGCGAGGGGGCGCATGATCGGGCTCGATGGTTGGCTGACGTGATCGTCACGGAGATAATGCCGCGTCGCCGGGTTTTGATCCGTGTCGATCATCACACCTTCGTCGGTGTTGCGGAAAAGTGACAATGACATGCGCCGGGACATGCGCCGGCCGCAAGGGGCCGTGCAGTTGGGCCGTCTATTCCGACTGTTTCGCTCGGCTATCATCACGGACATGACCGACCTTTCGATCGAGCGGCCCCGGGCGGGCCAGGGGCTGTTCCTCGCGATGGCCATCGGCTGCGGCATCGCCGTCGCCAACCTCTATTACAATCAGCCCTTGCTGGCGCTGATGGCGGCCGATCTCGGGGTCTCCCCGGCGTCGATCGGCCTGGTGCCGACGGCGACCCAGATTGGCTACGCCCTCGGGCTGCTGTTCCTGGTGCCGCTGGGCGACATGTTCGACCGGCGGCGCCTGATTCTGCTGCAATCGGTCGTGCTGGGCCTTGCCCTCGCGGTCATGGCGGTGGCGCCCGGTTTCGGGGTGGTCATCGCGGCCTCGGTCGTCATCGGCATCGCCGCGACCATCGCCCAGCAGATCATTCCCTTCGCCGCCGCCCTCGCCGACGATGGTAACCGGGGCCGGGTGCTCGGCCTCGTCATGGCCGGGCTGCTCGGCGGTATCCTGCTGGCCCGGACTTTTTCCGGCTTTGTCGGCGAATATTTCGGCTGGCGGGCGACCTATGTCGCCGCCGTCGCCCTGACCCTCGGCCTTGGCCTGATGTCGGCGCGGGTCCTGCCGCGCGGCCTCGCGCCCGGCGGGCGGGGGCTCGGCTATGGCGCCCTGATGGCCTCGCTGGTCGATGTCGCGCGGCGCCACCCGCTGCTGGTGAAATCGTCGCTGGTGCAGGCCTGCCAGTTCGCCTGTTTCTCGGCCTTCTGGTCGACCCTCGCGCTTTACCTCGAAGGGCCGGAATTTCATCTGGGCGCGGATGTCGCCGGTCTGTTCGGCGCGCTCGCCGTGGTCGGCGTCCTGGCGGCGCCGCTGGCCGGGCGCCTGTCGGATCGGCGGGGCCCGTCCCTGGTCATCACCGTCGGCCTTGTCTGCGTCGCCGCCTGTTTCCTCGGCTTCGCCGTGCTGCCTGGCCTTGCCGTGCTGATCGTCGGCGTCGTGCTGTTCGATTTCGGCGTGCAACTGTCGATGGTCGCCCATCAGGCCCGGATCTTCGCGCTGGAACCCGCGGCGCGCAGCCGGATCAACACCGTCTTCATGACCAGCCTGTTCACCGCGGGCGCGATTTCCTCGACGGTCGCCAGCGCCGCTTTCGCCGCGGGCGGCTGGGTCATGGTCGCGCTGTTCGGTCTCGGCATGTCGCTCCTCGGCTTGCTCATTCACCTGTTCTGGCGGCCGGCCGAGGCGAGCTAGGGGCCGACCACCGCCAGCAACCGGTCGAGGGCGACGGTGCGATTGTCGGCCCGGGCCAGGAACAGGA
>NZ_JBAQRT010000152.1:0-3184 GCF_049306435.1 Zavarzinia sp. | reverse complement strand
GCGCATGGCCGCGCGCCCGGCGCAGCAGGCGCGGCACGCCCCCGACCACCCGGACCACGGAATCGTCGATCCGGCTGCTGATCGCCCGGTCGTGCACCAGGGCATAGGAGGCGATGCCGGTCAGGCGCTCGTGCAGCGCCGCCTCGTCGGTCACCTGCGGCTCGCTCGACAGATTGCCGCTGGTCATCACCAGGGGCCGGTCCATGCGCCGCAGGATCAGGTGATGCAGCGGCGTCGTCGGCAGCATGAAGCCCAACTGGTCGAGGCCCGGCGCCACCGCGTCCGGCAGGCGCAGGGGACCGGTCGCGCGCAGCAGAACGATGGGCCCGGCGGGGGAGCGCAGCAACTCTTCCTCGAGCGGGCCGACCTCGGCATGAAGGCGGATGATGCCGATATCCCGCGCCATCAGGGCGAAGGGCTTGGCGTTGCGGCGCTTCCGCTCCCGCAGGGCGGCGACGACGGGGCCTCGGGTCGCGTCGCAGGCCAGGTGATAGCCGCCGAGGCCCTTGATCGCGACGATCTCGCCCCGCAGCAGCAGGCGGCAGGCCGCCGCCACCGCATCCTCGTCCGGCGGAAGGTCGGAGGGCAGCGGCCGTCCGTCGAGCCGGATCAGCCGCATCCGGGGACCGCAGAGCGGGCAGGCGATGGGCTCGGCGTGAAAGCGCCGGTCGGCCGGGTCCTCGTATTCCGCGAGGCAGGCCGGGCAAAGCGCGAAGGGCGCCATGGTCGTGCGCGCCCGGTCATAGGGAATGCCGCGCACGATGGAAAAGCGCGGCCCGCAATGGGTGCAATTGGTGAAGGGATAGCGGAAGCGCCGGGCCGACGGGTCCGACACTTCGGCGATACAGGCGGCGCAGGTGACCGCGTCGGGCGCCACATCCGTATGGGCACCGCCCTGCCGGCTTTCGATCACCCGGAAGTCGCGGGCCGGCAGAGGCGCGATCGCCGCCGCCTCGATCCCGTCGATCCGGGCCAGCGGCGGCGGCGCGGCGCGCAGGCGGTCGATCAGCGCGTCGATGGCGGCCGGATCGCCGGTCACCCGGATCAGCACCCCCTCGCCGTCGTTCAGCACATCGCCGGTCAGGCCGAGGTCCCGGGCAAGGCGCCAGACCGTCGGCCGGAAGCCCACGCCCTGCACCCGGCCGCGCACCCGGATCGCCATGCCGCGCGCATCACTCATGTCATGCCCCGAAGCCCGAGCCGCCCGGCCATGCCTGATCCTCCCGTCTTTTCGTCGCGGCGTCGACGCGCCGCTTGTCATGCCGATGAGACCAGCAAGTCACATGCCACTGTGGCATCATGGCGATCGGCAGCGCAAATCACCGGAAACCGGCGACGCGATCCCGCCGGGCCGATGGCTTTCCGGCTCCCGCGCCTGCAAGCCGGCTTTGCAGTGGAAAGAAGACTTCCACTCGCCGGCCAGGGGAGCGCCCGCCGGCGCCCCTTGCCCCCTGTCAGCAAATGTGTATAGTGCCGCGCTTCCATCGCTCCTTGCCGGCAGGGTGCCGGCTAGGCCCGTCTTGTTGTCCGGGGATATTCCCCCAACGCCGGGCCGCGAACAGCCAGAAGGAGAAGCGTGGCATGGCACTTTACGAGCATGTCTTCATTGCTCGTCAGGACGTTTCGAGCGCACAGGTCGAAACCCTGATCGAAGACCTCACCAAGATCATCGCCGACAACGGCGGCTCGATCGTCAAGACCGAATACTGGGGCCTGCGCAACCTCGCGTATCGCATCCAGAAGAACCGCAAGGGCCATTACGTGCTCTTCCACATCGACGCCCCGCACCCCGCGGTCGCCGAGATGGAGCGCAACCTGCGCCTCAACGAAGACATCATCCGCGTGCTCACGCTCCGCAAGGAAGAGCTGCCGGAAGGCCCGTCGATCATGATGCAGGTCAAGGCCGCGCGCGAAGAGCGTGCCCGCCGCGAGGCGACCGAAGGCCGCCGTCGCGACCGTGACGGCTATGGCGACCGCGATGAATTCGGAGCAGAAGCATGAGCGAGCGTAATTCCCAGGGCGGCGGTGCCGCCGGCGGCGCTGCCCGCCGTCCGTTCTTCCGTCGTCGCAAGTCGTGCCCCTTCTCGGGCCCGAACGCGCCGAAGATCGACTACATGGACGTCAAGCTGCTGCAGCGCTTCATTTCCGAGCGCGGCAAGATCGTCCCGTCGCGCATCACCGCGGTTTCGGCCAAGAAGCAGCGCGAACTGGCCCAGGCGGTCAAGCGCGCCCGCCATCTGGCCCTGCTGCCCTATATCGTGAAGTAAGGAGGCGTTCAGATGGAAATCGTACTCCTCCAGCGCGTCGAGAAGCTCGGCCAGATGGGCGATGTCGTTCGCGTTCGCGACGGCTTTGCCCGCAACTTCCTGCTGCCGCAGAAGAAGGCCCTGCGCGCGACCAAGGAAAACCTGGCCCGTTTCGAGCGCGAGCGCGTCCACCTCGAAGCCCATAACCTCGAACTCCGCAAGGAAGCCGAGGCCGTGGCGGTGAAGATGGACAATATCTCGGTCGTCATCGTCCGCCAGGCGGGCGATACCGGCCAGCTCTACGGTTCGGTCAACAACCGCGACGTCGCCGCCGCGATCATCGAGGCCGGCTACACCGTCGACCGCCGTCAGGTCCAGCTCGGCCAGCCGATCAAGACCCTGGGCGTGACCCCCGTCCGTGTCATCCTGCACCCGGAAGTCTCGGTCACGGTCAACATCAACATCGCCCGTTCGGCCGCCGACGCCGCCGTCCAGGCCTCGACCGGCGAAGTCGTGTTCGAGACCGAGGACGAGTCGGTCGTCAACGACGAAGACCTGCTGCCGACCCCGGAAAACGACGACGACTTCTAAGTCTGTCGGCCCCGGCCGTCCGTCGAGGAAAAGCCCGGCACGAGCGATCGTGCCGGGCTTTTTCATGTCCGCCCCGGGAAATTCCGTCTCGGAAAATCAGGCCGCGCCGTCGACCCCCGCCTCGGCGAAACTGGCCATTTCGCCATGGGTCCGGGCGGCCGCCCGCAGGATACTGGCGGCGACGGCCGCGCCCGACGCCTCGCCCAGCCGCATCCCGAGATCGAGCAGCGGCACGAGGGCCAGCCGCTCCAGCAACTGGCGATGGGCCGGCTCGGCCGAGCAATGGCCGGCGACTGCATGGGCCAGCCCGCCTTCCCGCAGCAGGGCGAGGGCGGCGACCGCCGCCG
>NZ_JBAQRT010000151.1:0-49018 GCF_049306435.1 Zavarzinia sp. | reverse complement strand
GCCTCGGCCTGCTGCTGGGCGCGGTCTGGTCACCCTGCGTCGGGCCGACGCTGGGGGCGGCCTCGGTGCTGGCGGCGCAGGGCCGCGACCTCGGTCAGGTCACCCTGGTCATGACAGCCTTCGGCATCGGCGCGGGCTTGCCCCTCGTCCTGATCGGCCTTGCCTCGCGGGAGGCGATGATGCGTTGGCACCGCCGGCTGCTCGGCGCCGGCAAGGGCGGCAAGCGGCTGCTGGGGGTCATGCTCGGTCTGCTCGGCCTCTTCATCCTCAGCGGGATCGACCGCAGCGTGGAAACCCTCCTGGTCGATCTCTCGCCGGTCTGGCTGACCGAACTGACCACCCGATATTGAGGGCCGCCCATGAAATCCGTGACATTGCATCCGCTCGCGCTCGACCGCCGCCGATTGCTCGGCGCCGGGGCGGCCGCCCTGTTGGTGGCCGGCCAGTGCCCGGCCCTGGCGGCGCCCCGGCCGAAGGCGCTGGCGTTCGACGGCTTCGCCCTGTTCGATCTCCGCCCGGTCTTCGCCCAGGCGGAGGAGATTTTTCCGGGCAAGGGCGCTGCGCTGTCCGCCGCCTGGCGCAGCCATATCTTCGAATATACCTGGCTGCGCGTTGCGGCCGGGCGCTATGCCCCGTTCGAGGCCTGCATCGCCGGGGCCCTCGATTTCGCCGTGGCCTCGCTCGGGCTGACGCTCGACGCCCCGGATCGTGCGCGCCTGCTGGGCGCTTTCGCCGCCATCGGGGCCTTTCCGGACGTCGCACCTACCCTCGGCGCCCTGCGCCGTGCGGGTTATCGCCTCGCCGTGCTCACCAATCCCACCCGCGCCTTCCTCGACCGCGCCCTTGCCAACAGCGGCCTCGATGGCCTGTTCGAGCATGTGCTCAGCACCGACACGGCCAGAACCTACAGGCCGGCCCGGGAAGCCTATGCCCTCGGCACCGAGGCCTTCGGCCTGCCCGCGGGGGATATCGGCTTCGTCGCCTCCGCCGGCTGGGATGCGGCGGGGGCGCGCTGGTTCGGCTATCGCAGCTATTGGCTCAACCGCCCGGGCCTGCCGCCGGAGGGGCTGGATGCCGGGGCCGAGGTAACGGTGCCCGGCATGTCGGCCCTCGCGACGGCCTTGCTGGCCCAGGCTCAGGTGGCCCGGGTCGGGCGGACGATGATCTCGTTCACGTCGACATCCTCGGGCTGCTCGACCGCATAGGCGATGGCGCGGGCGATGGCGTCGGCCGTCAATGCGGCGGTGGCGCGATAATTCTCGATCATCTCGCGCGTCGCTTCATGGGTGATCGTCGAGGACAGTTCGGATTCGACGACACCGGGGCTGACCACGGTCACGCGGATATCCGGGCTTTCCATGCGCAGGCCTTCCGACAGGGCCAGAACCGCATATTTCGTCGCGCAATAGACCGCGGCGGTCGGGATCACCCGGTGCGCGGCGATCGAGGCGATGTTGACGACATGGCCGGCCTTGCGCCCGAGAAAGCCGGGCAGCACGGCGGCGATACCGTTCAGCACGCCCTTGATGTTCACATCGACCATGCGGTCCCATTCCGCTGTCTTCAGGGCGGCCATGGGCGACAGCGGCATGAGGCCGGCATTGTTGACGATGACGCCGGGCGCGCCGAATTCGGCCTCGGCGAAGGCGACGAAAGCCTTCATCTGATCGGCATCGGTTACATCGAGCGCCATCGCCCGGGCCTGGCCGCCGGCGCCCCCGATTTCGTCGACGATGCGGGCGAGACGATCCACGCGGCGCGCGCCGAGGACGACACGGGCGCCCCGCGCCGCCAGCAGCCGGGCGGCGGCCTCGCCGATGCCGCTGCTGGCGCCAGTGATCAGGATGATCTTGTCGATGGTGGTCATGGCTGCATTCCTTCGCTTGCGTCGCATCGCGGCGCCGGGACACCATGCTCCCCCGGTGAAAGTCGGCGGTAGATCGATCCTCGACGATCCTTGCACGATCCTCCCGCCGCGCTTGACCCGGACGGCCCGGCGGTGAACCATGCCGGCACACATGGTCCCGGCGAGGGAGGGCTTTCATCATGACGACGGCTGCGGCCCTGGCCGACCTTATTGAACGATTCACCGGCGGCGACGGCAGTCTGACGACCACCATTCCCCGCCTGCATCTGTTCGCGGCCCGTCGGCCCTCGTCTCCGACCCATGTGCTGTACCGGCCGGCGCTGTGCATCGTCGCGCGAGGCAGCAAGCGGGTGATCAGCGGGGATGCGGTCCATGTCTATGACCCGGACCGCTACCTGATCGTGTCGATCGACACGCCCGTCGCCGGTCAGGTGACCGAGGCGCCCTATGCCTCGTTGCGGCTCGATCTCGATCCCGGCCTGCTGGCGGCGCTGATCCTCGAAACCGACGCCACGCCGACGCCGGCCATGCCCCTGCCGGGCATCGCCATCAGCACCCTGACGGCGGCGGTGACCGACGCGGCGACGCGGCTGGTTCGCCTGCTGGACAGCCCGGGCGATATCGCCGCCCTGGCGCCGCTGGCGGAGCGGGAAATCCTCTATCGCCTGCTGCGGGGCGAGCAGGGCGCGCGGCTGCGCCAGATCGCCGCCGGCGAAGGTCGGATGCGCCAGATCAACCGGGTGATCGCCTGGATCAAGGAGAATTACGCCGCGCCCCTGTCGATCGGCGAACTCGCCACCATCGCCTGCATGAGCCCGTCGGCGCTACATCATCATTTCAAGCAGGTGACGGCGATGAGCCCGTTGCGGTTCCAGAAGCAGATCCGCCTGCAGGAAGCCCGCCGCCTGATCCTGGCTGAGGCGTCAGACGCCGCCAGCGCCGGCCACGCCGTCGGTTACGAAAGCCCGTCCCAGTTCAGCCGGGAGTATCGCCGCCTGTTCGGGGCGCCGCCGGTGCGGGACATCGCCCGGCTGAAGGCGGCGCCGGCCGTCCTGGCCGTCGATTAATCCGCGCGGGCGGCACCGATGATGCGTCCGTCCTCGCCCTGAAGCAGCACGGCGAAGCGCGCGCCATCGCCGAGGGGGACCCGAAGGCCCAGGCTCTCGCCCCGCCATTCGCCGGCGATATCGAGACTGCGCACGATATTGGCCTCGGTCAGGGTGCGGCCGCCATTCTCGCCCCGGCCGATAGCGGTGCGATGCTCGGGATCGTAACCGACGAGAAGGACCAGGCCGCGCCCGGCTGCCGGGGACGCGCCGATGCGGATGCTGAGTTCCGCGCCATCGCGCCGCGCCTCGATGGCGACGGCTTGGGTCTTCGCCGCGGCGTCGCGGATCAGGCGGCCGACAGCGGCGCGATCCGAGCCGACCGCCTGCCAGCGGCCGTCGATCACCATCTGCGGCGTATAGATCTGACGCTGGCCGAGCAGCGTGGCATAGAGACGTTGACGTTGCGTGCCCGCTTCCAGCGAATAGGGATCGGACCAGCCGAGCTGGTTCCAGTAGGTGACATGGAAGGCCAGGGGCAGGACATCGTCGCCGGAGGTGGCGAGACTGCGCAGATAATCGTCCGCGGGCGGGCAGGACGAACATCCCTGCGATGTAAAAAGTTCCACGACGACGGGCTTGCCGGCGTTGGCCGCGACGGGCGCGGCGGCCGCGAGCAGCAGGGCGAGGGCGGCGAGACGCATGGCGAATTCTCCTGTCCGCGCCCTTGGGTCAAGGGGCGCACGGATCCGGGGGGCGCGCCGGATCCGTGCTGGGAAAGATCGTGGACCGCGCTGGCCGGTCCGGCGTCGGGGGGTGCGCGCCGGACGGCCGTGGGATGCGGGGCCGCGATCCCTCCGCTATCAGCCGACGTGGCCGCCGGCGGACTCGCAGGCCGCCTTGCTGTCGAGTTCGACGAAGCCCTGGCCCTTGCACTCGTTGAGGCCCTTGCAGGCATTGGTGGCGGTCTTGCAGGCGCTTTGGCCCTTGCAGGCATTGGCGCCGACGCAATGCACGCCGCCCGCCGCATGGGCCGCGACCGGCGCCAGCATCATGCTGCCGGCGGAAAAGAGGGCGGCAGCCGCCGCGGCGAGAGTAAGACCGGTCCTGCTCATGGTATGCTCCAGATAACATCGGGGGTGGGGGGCGGCGGTTTCCTTTTCATCCGCCGACGGCCCCGAGCGTCTCCGGGGCCGTATTGACAGGTTCGCCGAAGCGCAGCGGGAGGTTACGCCGCGGGCTGGAGAATTTTTCGCGCCTCAGGACGCATGGGGACCGGTCGGGATTCGGTCGCGGATGCGGGCGACGCCGGCCTGCGCGCAGGCTTCGTCCTTGTCGCCGCCCGGCGCGCCGCCGACCCCGATGGCGGCGATGATCTCGTCGCCCGATTTGATGGCGACGCCACCGGCCAGCGGCAAAATGTCGGGAAGCGAGGCCAGCGCCGGCCCCGCCGGGCTCTTCGCCACCAGCGCCGCCAGATCGCCGCTGGTCTCGAATTTGAACACGGGGCCGAGGGTGACCACGGAATAGGCCTTGCGGAAGCTCGAATCCCTGGTGTGGATCGTGCTGTGATCGCCCTTGGCTTGCAGTTTCACCACCCCCGAGGCGTCGACGACGGCGACGGAGACATTGTAGCCGCCGGCCTCGCAGGCCGCGATGGCCGCGCTCGCCGCCTCGATCGCGAGGGACAGCGGCAGGAACGCCCCGCTTTTCGCCACCTGGGCTTCCGCCTGCATCGCGGGCGCAAGCGCCCCCACACCCGCGACAGCAAGGGCGGCCGCGCGCAACAATATCGTCTTCATGTCGTTACCTCGGACAGATCGGGATCGGCCCCGGCGGCCGACCGCAAATAACCTTCTATATTATATTTTAAAGGTTATCAATCGCGCCATCTAGTCGCAGCGAAGATTCGGACGATGCCGATTCCGATGCGCGGCGGCCTTCGCCCGGTTACCGCAGGCGGCCATGCTGCACCAGCGCCGGCCATGGCGCTTGCTGGCATCGAAAAACCACAGGGTGCACCCCACCCCCTCGCAGGGGCGCACCAGGGTCAGGTCGCGGCGGCAGAGCAGATCGCCCATCACCTCCGCCAGCGGCGCCAGCAGAGAATCTGGCGCGGCGAACTGGCGGATGTCGCGCCAATGCAGCACCCCCTGTCCTGCCTCCGCCCCGGCGACCGTTTCGGCAAGGCCGATTTCCCGATGGCGAATATCCCGGCGCAGCAACCGGTTCAGTGGCTCGATTTCGGCGGCCAGCGCCGGCTCCGCCGGCTTCCCCGCATGCGCCGCCATCAGGCTGCGGAACCATTCCCGCAGCGCCCGGGCCCGGGCGGCAACGGAATCGAGTTCGTCGAGCACGGCTTCGGCGCGGTAGCGCGCAGCAACTTCCGCCGGCAACAGGCCAGCCGCCACCATCCAGTCCAGCAGGTCGCGCCCGTCGGCGATCCATTCGACCGGCGTACTCGCGGGCGACGCGATGGAATTGAGAAAATCCAGCGCCGGATCGTCGGCGATGAAAAAGGGGGCGGGGCGCAGGTCCGGCAACGCGGTCTCCGGGGAGGGCCGGCGATATCCGGCCGACACAAACATAACCGGTAAATTCCGATTTACAAGTTACCTCATTCGCCGTAACTGTTGTTTGCCATGTTCAATGGTTACTACCCCGAAAGGTTCCCCATGCGCCTCATCGCACTTTCCCTGCTGGCCGCGGCTTGCCTGTCGCCGCTCGACGCCTCGGCGGCTTCGACGCCGGCGCCGGCCCATGCCACCAGCTATCACACCGTCGACGTCGCCGGCGTCACCATGTTCTACCGCGAGGCGGGCGACCCGGCGGCGCCGACCGTCCTGCTGCTGCACGGCTTCCCGACCTCGTCGCATATGTACCGCGACCTGATCCCGGCGCTGGCCGACCGCTATCACGTGGTCGCCCCCGACCTGCCGGGCTTCGGCCAGACCGTCGCGCCGCCGCGCGGCGAATTCGCCTATACGTTCGAGAACCTGACCAAGGTCACCGAGGCCTTCACCGAACGCCTCGCGCTGTCGCGTTACGCGATCTATGTCTTCGACTATGGCGCGCCGGTCGGCTTCCGCCTCGCCCTGCGCCATCCGGAGCGGATCACCGCCATCGTCTCGCAGAACGGCAACGCCTATCTCGAGGGGCTGAGCGATGGCTGGAACCCGATCCAGGCCTATTGGAAAGACCCGACCGACGCCAACCGCGAGGCGCTGCGCGGCTTCCTGAAACCCGAGACGGTGCAGTGGCAATATACTCATGGCGTTGCCAATCCTGAGATCCTGACGCCGGATGCGTGGGCGCTCGATGCGGCCTATCTGGCCCGGCCTGGCAATGCCGAGATTCAGCTCGACCTGTTCGGCGATTATCAGAGCAATGTCGCGCTCTATCCCGAATTCCAGCGCTACCTGCGCACGCAGCATCCGCCCCTGCTGGCGGCCTGGGGCCGGAACGATCCCTTCTTCCTGCCGGCGGGGGCCGAAGCCTATCGGCGCGACCAGCCGACGGCGGAAATCCATCTGCTCGACGCCGGGCATTTCGCCCTCGAAAGCCGCGGCCCGGAAATCGCGGCGCTGGTCCACGACTTTCTCGACCGCAAGCTGAAACGCTGAGAGGCGCGCGCCCGCACCCGGTTCCGCGACGACGGAGTCGGGGCGCGGGCGCGCATCCCTTCCGTTCAGGCCTCCCTGGCCCTGGAGGTCCAGGGAACCACCGGCACCAGGCTCGCCTCGACCTCCGGCAGGCCCAGGATGAAGCCCTGAAGCTCGGCGCAGCCCAGCTGTTTCAGCGCCGCGAACTGTCCCGGATGCTCGACGCCCTCGGCGGTGACCGGCACGTCCAGCGCCTGGCCGAGGTTCAGGACGGCGCGCACGATGGCCAGCGACCGCGTGTCGAATTCCATACGCTCGACGAAGCTGCGATCGATCTTCAGCCGGTCGAAGCGAAACCTCTGGAGAGTGGCCAGCGACGACCACCCCGTGCCGAAATCGTCGAGGGCGATGGCGACGCCCAGGGATTTCAAACGCTCGAACACCTCGATCACCTGATCGGTATTGCCCAGCAGCGCCGTCTCGGTTACCTCGATTTCCAGGCGCCGGGCGTCGAGGCCGGTGCTTTTCAGCGCCTCGGCCACGGCGGTGACGAAATCCTCGGACTCGAGCTGGATGGGCGATGCGTTGACCGCCACCCGGAGCGGCCAGGGCCAGCCCGCCGCCTGTCGGCAGGACTCTTCGAGAACCCAGCGTCCGAATTCGTGGATAAACCCCGATTTCTCCGCGAGGCCGATGAATATCTCGGGCGAGATCAGGCCCCGTTCCGGATGGCGCCACCGGGCCAAAGCCTCGAACCCCGTGGTCAGCCCGGTCTTGGCGTCGACCTGGGGCTGGAACACCATGAAGAATTCGCCGCGCGCGAGACCGCCGGGCATGTCGTCGGCCAGTTGGTGATCGGGTGCCACCACGACATCGGCATTGGCGCCGTCGCTGCGCAGATAGGCATGGCGCCGACGCTGACGGGATTGGTTCAGGGCCTGTTCCGCCAGCCGGATCAGGTTTTCGGCATTGACGGCATCCATCGGATAGACCGCGGCACCGACCGAAATCGATGGCGAGAACGGATGCCCGCCCAGCGACATCGGCGCGCCGACCGCGGCCAGTATCCTCTCGGCCAGGCGGTCGACGTCGCTCGGCTGGCGCAAGTCGCCAACGATGATGCCGAAACTGTCCCCATTGATGCGGGCCAGCAGGTCGGTGTTTCTGACCTGCCCCAGCAACCTGCGGGCGACGGTGCGCAGGAATTCATCGCCGATGACGCTGCCATGCCGGTCGTTGACCGCCTTGAAGCCATCGACATCGAGCATGACGACGGCCGCCAGCTTGCCTTTCCCCGCATCCCCATCGATCAGCACCGAAAGGTGAGCGAGAAACTGCGCGCGATTGAACAGGCCGGTCAGGTCGTCGTGCTCGGCCCGGAAACGTGCCTTGGCCTCGGTCTCGCGAACCTCGGTCACATCGAGGATGTGGGCGACGATATAGGGCGTGCGCCCCTCGGGCGTTTCGAGATGGATGAGATGTTTCGACGTGTGCACGACCCGCAACCCGCCACGGCCGTCGGTGACCACTTCCTCGTTGTCGATCGGCATTCCGTTCGCGAAGACCAGATCGTCAACCCGGTGAACCGCCTCGCGCTGTTCGGGACTCAGAACGGCGCCGTCGCCATCCTCCCGCATCTGTTCCCGGGAAGTTCCGAAAAACTGGCAGAAGGCCGCATTGGCAAAAGGAATATTGTGCTGGCGGTCGATGATGAACACCGGGGCTGGAACGGCGTCGAGCACGAGGGACAGCGTCTCGGCGCTGATAGACCACGGCAAGGCACGATTGATATCCGTCATGGAGCACCCTCAGCCACGCCAACGCAGCCAGTGAATCCACGAGCCTGAGGCACCGTCGATCTGGCCGCGTCTGCCCGACCTGACAACCTTTGGTCCGCCGCTCGCAAAATGCAAGTAGGTTTGCGTGTGACCTGCCGAGATATCGGCCGCGCTCAGATCACGCGCTCGACCAGATAGAGACCGAGTCCGATCAGGCCGCCAACGACTGTGCCATTGATGCGGATGAACTGCAGGTCGCGGCCGACCTGGGTTTCCAGCTTGGTCACGATCGTGTCCGGGTCCCATTTCTGGACGATCGAGCCGATCCATTCGCCGATCTGTTCGCGCCGGCCGACGACGGTGGAATTCACCGCCTGTTCGATCCAGTGCTGCAAGGTCTCGCGGATCGCCGGGTCGCGGGTCAGGGTCTCGCCATAGACGCGCATCGCGCTGTCGATCTGGCGGCGCAGGCCCGAATCCTCGGCCATGGCATCCCTCTGGATACGCTCCTTCAGGCTGCGGGCGATATCGCGGAAATATTGCTTCAGCGTGTCGTTGCCGAGCAGGCGGTGCAGGATTTCCTCGCCCTTCGCCCGCATCTCGGGGCTGGTGCGCAGTTCGTGAACAAAGGCCTTGGTCGCTTCGTCGAACTGCTGGCGCCAGGGACCTTCCGGATTGCGGATTTCCTCGAGCGTGCTGTCGAGGGCGGCCAGAACCTTCTGATAGACCGCGCGATCGACCGCCTTGGGCAGCCAGCGCGGCAATTGTTCGTCCACCCGCTTCTCGATCAACTCCTTGTTGTCATGAACCAGACGGGCGGCCCGCTCCAGCAATTCGTCGAGCAGGCGCTGATGGTGCCCCTCGTTGGTCAGCAATTGCACGATCTGGCCGAGGATCGGGGCGACGCCGATATCCTTCACCCGGGCCGACAGATTGGTCTGCAGGAAACGGCCGACATCCTCGTCGTCGAGGGCGTTCAGGATCCCGGGCACGGATTTCGCCATGCGCTCGGCGGCCCGCTGGCGGTTCTCCGGCTTGTCCAGCCAGTCGGCGATGATGCGCGGCAGGTCGATCTGGCGCAGCTTCGCCGTCACCTCCTCGGGCTTCAGGAAATTGTTGGCGACGAAGCGGCCCAGCGTGCTGCCGATACGCGCCTGATTGCGCGGCACGATCGCCGTATGGGGAATGGGAATGCCCATGGGGTGTCGGAACAGCGCGGTTACAGCGAACCAGTCAGCGAGACCGCCCACCAGCGCCGCCTCGGCGAAGGCGCCCGGAATCTCGATCCAGGGCAGGATCGGCGCCAGGAAGCGGCTGGCCAGGAAGATGGCGGCCATGATCAGGATCATCGATCCCGCCATGATCTTCATGCGGCGCAGCGCCGCCGCCTTCTCGTCGTCGCTCAAGGGAATGGGCTGGGTCTGGGACATGGCCTCGGGTCGGTTGTTGCCGATAATCTGTCAGTCGTGGCCAATTCCGGCCGTCCGGTCAAGCGGATGCCAGCCGGTCGTGGTGCCGGCCGCTCCCCGGCAGCAGCAGCGACAGGGGCGCCCTGGCCACGAAGGGCTTCCATTCGCCTTCCGCTTGCGCCAGCCGGTCGGCGATGATGAACAGCGCCGCCATGTTGTGGCCAAGGCCGCAATGGCTGCCCCGCACCCTGATGTTCTGGCGCAAGGGACCATCCGCCTCGAGGCAGCCGCGCCAGGCGACGATGCCATCGGACTTCGAGAAGATGGCGGTCGAGGGCACGCCTTCGACCGGCTGGCGCAGGCGCTCGACATAGGCCTGCGCGACATCGTCGACCGACTGGCCGCTGAGGCGCTCGAAGATCTGCCAGGCGTTGGTCGATTTGGGGCCAACGGAAATGGGACTGCCCAGGGTGATCACCTGGCGCACCAGTTGCGGCGCCTCGCGGGCGATCTCCCGGGCATAGACGCCGCCCAGGCTCCAGCCGATGATCGAGACCTTGCGGCCATGCTCGCGCACGATATCGACGAGGCGCTCGCGCAGGCCTTCCTCGACCGCCGCGTTGGGGCCGAGGTTGCGGCCGAGGTCCCAGGCATGGACGGCATAGCCCCGATGCTTGAGGAAACGGCGCAGCAACACGGTCGACAGGTCGCTGGCGAGAAAACCCGGCAGCACCAGCACCGGATGACCGTCGCCCCGCGGCGCGAGGCGCAGCAGGGGGCTCGCCTGGATGGACTGCAGCAATTCCGCGACGGCCCGCACCTCGGCGATGGCGAGCAGCGTGGACGGCGGGGCAGGGTCTTTATCGATCGCGCGCATCACTTCACAGGGCCTCGATGCCGACGGCCGACGGGCCGTCACGGCTTTCCGCCAGCATTTGACCACTCACCGGTAAAGGCATGGTCTATTTGGCCGGGGCGGCAAGCAGTTTTTCGATGGCCGGCGCCAGCGCGGACGGACTGGTGACCGACGCGGCCGCCTCGACCAGACGGCCCTGGCCGTCGAACAGATATTTGTGAAAATTCCAGCGCGGCCGGGCCATCGGCCGCTCGTCGGCGATCCACTTGAAGAAGGGATGCGCCTCGTCGCCGGTCACCGGCACCTTGGCGGCGAGGGGGAAGGTCACGCCGTAATTGATCTCGCAGAATTCGGCGATATCGTCGGCGGCGCCGGGTTCCTGATTGGCGAAATCGTTGGACGGAACGCCGATGATGTTGAGGCCCTGATCGTGATATTTCTCGTAGAGCGCTTCCAGCCCCTTGTACTGCGGGGTGAAGCCGCATTTCGAGGCGGTATTGACCACCAGCAGCGGCTTGCCGGCGAATTGCGACAAAGGCAGGGCGCCGCCGCGCAATCCTTCGAAACTGAACTGATGGGCCGAACCCGCGGGCGCCTTGCCGGTCGCCTTGTCGACGACGGCGGCCGCGATCCCGGTCAGCGGATTGTCGGACAGGATTTTCCCGAGTTTCCCCAGCATCACGCTCTCCTTTGGCCTTGTCTTCGCCTTTCGTCCATCAATGCACCAGGACGGACAGATGCGATAGTCGCCTTGTTGGCATTGGGCGTATTATAAACATGATCGACGCCGCGACAGGCAGGACATGGCAGACCGTATCACCAGCGCATTCAGCTTTTTCCGCCGCTCGTTCCTGCTGGCGGCCGAAGCCAGGGCCGGCCTCGAACTGGCGGGCCTCGCCGCCAGTTGGGGATTCCTGTCGGCGACGGCACGGGGCGATGGCCATCCCGTCCTCGTCATTCCCGAATTCCTGACCGGCGACATCGCCACCTGGCCGCTGCGCCAGTTCCTGGCCGACCGGGGCTACGCCGTCTATGGCTGGGATCAGGGCTTCAACCTGGGCCCCCGACCCGACGTGATGTCCATCCTGCAGGCCAGGGTCGCCCATCTGGCCGATCTTCACGGCACCAGGGTGAGCCTCGTCGGCGTTTCGGTCGGCGGCATCTATGCCCGCGAGGCGGCCAAGAGCCGGCCGGGCGCGGTCCGCGCCGTCATCACCCTGGGCACGCCCACGCGCCAGGCTTCGGAAGACGTGCTGAGCGACGATGCCCCGATGAGCCTGATCGAGGCCCTGCGCCTCGCCGTCGGCTCCATGCGCGAGCGGATCTCCAAGGCGCCCCCGGTGCCGACGACGGCGATCTACAGCCCAAGCGATGGCCTCGTGGCCTGGCAGGCCTGTCTCGAGGCGGAAGGCCCGATGCATGAAAGCGTGGAAGTCTTCTCCAGCCACCTCGGCCTCGCCCACAACCCGCTGAGCTTGCGCATCATCGCCGACCGGCTGGCCCAGCCCGAGGGTCTGTGGCGGCCCTACCACCAGGCCCGGATCAGCGCCCGCTGAACGCTCTCATGGGGTCTGGACCGCCGGTGCGCCGGGCGGACCGCGGGCGGCGATATAGGCGTTCACCCGGGCGATGGCGTCGAGCCGCATGTCCTGCCAGAACAGGGCGTAGTCATAGACATGATAATCCTGACCCGGCAGCAGGATGGCGCGGAAAACGAAGGGCTCCGGCTCGGAAATGCGCAGGATGCCGTCCACGCACTGGGCATCGACGAGGCCACGGGTGAGCGGTTCGGGCCCGCCGGAAATCATCGAATGGACCGTGCCACCGCGATTCGCCTCACGCGGGATCAGCACGTCGTCCATGCGAAAGCTGATCGGATTGACGCAGAGGATGGGCCGCCCCGCGACAGGCGAAAATCCGCTGATCGACGCCGGATTCCAGATCTCGGCCCGGCGGCGGTAGAAATCGGGATCGCCCGCGCGCACGAAACTGATCCAGGTCAGCACGCAGCCCGTCATGCCCGACGAGGCGCAGGGGCGCAAGGGCGCAAGGGGGCCATCGAACTGGTCGAGGGGCAGCGGATAGCCAACGGCATAGGCCGCGACGAGCCGCGCGCGAAGCGCGGGATCGGGCGCGATCACCGTCGCCAGCAGGCGCTGGAGCAGCAGGGAGCCCTGGCTGTGCCCGGCGAGGATGAAGGGCCGGTCACCGCCGTAAGCGGCCAGATATTGCCGGAAGGCCGCCTCGACATCGCCATAGGCGACCTTGAGCGCGGCCCGCCCCTCCACCCGGCTCTCGTCGGCGAAGGCGGCCAGGGTCGCCTGGCGGTAATGGGGGGCGAAGACCCGACAGCAACCGTTGAAGACGGAAGCCTGGGTGAGCTGGCCGGCGAGTTCGGCCGCGGCCGGATCGCTCCAGGCGGCATTCCAGCCCGCCGGATCGACATAGGTCGTCGGATGAATATAGAAGATATCGGCCGGGGCCCGGCCCTGATTGTCGCCGGGAATGGCCCCGGCGGGGACTTCATCGGCGGCATCCTGATGGTCGGGCAGGGCCAGCCAGGTCTCCGCCCGCCGGTAGTCGGGTGCTGGCGGCACCCGGGCCGCGTCAAAGCCGCCGGACGGCGTCACCATGAAGGCGAGCAGGTCGAAGCGGTATCGATAGGCGGCGAAGCCAAGCAGGATCAGAACGGCGAAAACAATCAGGATGACGCGGCGCATGGCCCCTCGCCCGTGTATCCGGGTGCCGGAAAGCCCCGGCTCGGCAGAAAAAGGAGGGCGCCTCGCGGCGCCCTCCCCGCATCATGTCACTTGCCGCTGGCGGTCAGCTTCAGGGCGGCGGCGGCCGCCTCCGGGTTGTCGAACTTGCTGCCGATCTCGTCGAACGACAGCGGGGTCGAGGGCGCGACGCTGATCGTCAGGCTCTTCTGCCCGGTGAGGAAATCCTCGAGACCCTTGAGGAAAGCCTTGGTCACCGGCCCCGGCGCGGCATCCATCTGCATCTTCAGCATCGCCTTGGCCTGTTCCAGCAGGGCGTCGGGTGTCGCCCCCTGTTCCTTGGCGATCAGCTTCAGCACGCGGGAGAACAGGGAATCATCCGTGTAGCCGAGGGAGGCCGCGATCAGCTTCGCCTCGAAGAGCGCCGCTGGCGGCTCCATCGACTGCGACGCCGCCTGAATGGCCTTCAGATCGAAATTGCCGAGATTGACCTTCAGCGTCAGCGCGCCGCCATCCGCCAGCTTCAGCGTCACGTCCTTGATGTCGAGCGCCATCGCCTTGGGATCGAAGCTGTAGTCGGTCGTCATCTCGAGCTTGATGACCGGATAGCCAAGATCCGTGAACGGCCCCCGGTATTCCTCGGGGATGATGGAGATCGGCATGGCGAAGCCGGTCAGCTTGCCCGTGCCCTTGGTGGCGATACCGTCGACGTAATCGCTCGAACTGGCGACGACCGAGGCGAGGGTGACCTTCTCGCCGTCCTTCGGCCCGAAGGCGAGATCCGACAGGTCGTAGCCATCGATCCGCAGCTTGGCGAAATCGGGTTCGCTCGCGCTGCCGTCGGCGATGCCCCGCAGGGCCGCGCCGAAATCGACGCCCTTGAGGGCGAGATGGGCGAGCTTGAAGCTGTAACCGATGTCGGAGACATGGCCCTCGACGCCATCGATCGCCAGCTTCGAGAAGCTGAGCGCCTTGAACTGGTCGAGGGTGATGCTGGCCAGCCGGATCTCGTCGTCGGGGGCGCTGAAGCCCGCGACGTGGAAATCCTTCAGGCTCGCCGAATCGGCGCTGATCGCCAGCAGGGTCTTCATTTCCATGGCATCGCTATTGACCATGCCGCCAGCCGAGGCCGACGAGAAGATCGCGGCCAGATCGCCGACGCCGACCCCCTTCAGGGACAGGCTGGCGAGGCCGAAGGTGCCGCTGCCCGACTCGGGCTTGCCCGCGAGACCGGTCAGGTCGAAGGCGCCGAGGCGCTGGCCGTCGAAGGCGGAGAAGACGACCGAGGCGATCGTCACCACCGGGGTCGGCGCCTGGCCCGCGGCCGGCGGCGGCCCGCCGGCGACCGACTTGAAGCTGATCGAGGAGAAGCCGAAAGCCTGCAGCAGATCGGCGATTTCCGCGGGGCCGGCCGCGCCGAGGTCGGCGAGGGTGGCGGGTGGCGCCTTGGCGAACGGACGGGCCGAGAGGTCGGCGATCTCGAAATTCTCGAAGCTGACACCGCCACCCGCTTCGGGGCCGATGTTCACCTTGGCCGCCGTGATGCGGGACGCGATCGGCAGCCGCTCGGTCGAGGGGGCCTGGCCGGCGGGATAGGAAGCGGCGTTGAAGACTTTCTTCGCGTTGGCGGCAAAGCCGCCGTCGACGAGAACGCCGGTCATCTTGACCGCGCCTTCCTCGATCGCGCCGGCGCCAAGAACGCCAAAGCGGAGTTCGGCGAAGCTGAGCTTGGTGCCCGAGCATTCAAGGCCCGAATAGGTCGCCTTCAGCTCCGGCGGCAGGGCCGCCAGGGTGGCGTCGACATCGGTCTTGATATTGGCGCAGTCGAGCGGCGGCGCGCCCGACACATCGGCGACGCCCGGGCCACTTTCCTTGCCGATGAAATACCAGCCGGCGGCGGCCCCGACGCCCACCACGACGGCGGTCACGGCGCCAACGACAATCTTGTTCATGGTCTCCCCTCTCGGTGGATCAGCTTTGTCCTTGCGCGGACATCCCCCAGGCCCGACCCGGAAACCGGGCCATTTCCAGGGCGCAAACTAGCCCAACAGTTTCGCCGAGGCGAGACAATGCTGAACGTCACACGTTGACGACGCATTATCCGCGCCGCGGCCTTTCGCCGGGATTGGCCGCCGCCACGGGATCGCTTAGGCTGGCCAGCTTCAGGGGGAACTCATACAGGCGGCGTTTTTATGGCAAAGCGGTTAGGTTCGGCTGTTTCGGCGGCGATCATGGTGCTGGCGCTCGCGGTTCAGGGGGCCATGGCCGGGGAAAAGGGCTCCATCCGGCCGGGCGGCGCGCGCCCTGCCCCCGAAGCCACGACACCGTCCGGCCCGGCCGGTTCGGTCGAAGGCGATTCGAGCAATGGTCTTTCGGAAATCGCCGCGGCCAATGACCCCCGCATCCTTCAACTGGCGCTGATCTGGGCCGGCTATTCGACCGATATCGCCACCGGCACGCTGGACGATGCCTCGCGAGACGCGATCAAGGCCTTCCAGCGCGACACCGGCGTCCGCGCCACCGGAACGCTGACCGCCGACCAGACCCTGGAATTGCTGCGCATCGGCGCCGAAGCCCGGGCCAAGGTCGGCTGGACCTCCTACATCAGCCAGGATCTCGGCTTTCGCATCGGTTATCCCGCCGTGCAATTGACCAAGACCCGGCCAGGCGAGGGGGGCGCCCGCACCTTCACCAGCGCCGACGGATCGCGCCTGCTCGACGTCGAAGTGATCGCATCCATGTCGGCGTCCGAATATCTCACCTTCTTCAACACCATCCGCAACCTGAAGGATGGCGGGAAGCGGGTGACCAGGGCGGTGAACATGGGGGCCTATTTCGTCTTCGAGGGGATGGAGGGCGACCAGCGCTTCACCGGCCGGGTCGACCGGCGCGAAAATGGCGCGGTCGGCTTCACCTATTACTATCCGCCGGCGGACGCGCCGGCGAACGAGGGTCTGGTCGCCGCCATCGTTTCCGAATTCGTCGTGCCCGACAGGCTGGCCCCGCCGGAAGCGACGCCGCCGGACACGGTGGTCGGCTTCTATGCCAAGGACGAGGCGCGCGAGGGTTCGGCCGCTTCCGTCCCCGATGTCGCCGGGGACGAGCCGGCCCAGCCCGCCCGTCCGAGCCGGCCCGACCAGCCGGGCAAGCCCGGCCGGCCGCCGTCCGCCGCCGAAGCCAGCGATCAGGTGCCCCTGCCCACCCTGCCGATGCCGGTGGCGACCCAGTCGCTCGATCCATCCGGCGTCTTCCAGAAGGTGAAGGACGCGGTCTGGGTCGTCGTCGCCGCGCCCCTGCGCAATGGCCAGCCCTTTCTCGAGGATGGCTTCAGCCAGGGCTCGGCCGTCGCGGTGACGGCGCAGCACCTGTTCACCAATTGCCATGTCCTCGAGGGCCAGCAGTTCTTCGGCATCTTCAGGAACGAGGACATGTCGGACCTGCGCCCGGTCTCGATCAAGCTGCGCGACGAGGAAGGCGACCGCTGCATCATCCGGGTCGACAAGCCGGACCTGCCCAGCTTCGTCACCATCCGCAGCCATGCCGACGTGGTGATCGGCGAGCGCGCCTATACGATCGGCGCGCCCTCCGGCCTCGACCTCACGCTGGGCGAGGGGCTCGTTTCGTCGAAGCGCCGCAACGAGGGCCAGCAATATGTCCAGACCAGCGCGCCGATCTCGCCCGGCTCGTCCGGCGGCGGGCTGTTCGATGCGCGCGGCAACCTGCTGGGCATCACCACCTTCATGCTGAAGGATACCCAGAACCTGAATTTCGCCATCGCCGCCGAGGAATTCCTGCGCCCGGGACCGAGCGCAGGCAGTCACTGAGGGCGGGGAGCGTCCCTCACGCCTTCTTTAGCCGCTCGGGGAAATAGGCCTTCAGCTTGTCGACCTTCGGCCGCGAGACATGGGCGATATAGGGCTGGTACGGGTTCCGCGCCGCGTAATCGTGGTGATATTCCTCCGCCTCGTAGAAGGCGGTCAGGGGCTCCAGCGTGGTGACGATCGGCGCGGTGAAGGCGCCTGCCGCCGCGAGCTGGGCGATATAGGCTTCCGTCACGGCCTTTTCCTCGGCATTGGCGAAGAAGACGGCGGAGCGATACTGCCGGCCGATGTCATTGCCCTGGCGGTTCAGCTGGGTCGGATCGTGGGCGACCGAGAAGAACAGTTTCAGCAGCTGGCCATAGCTGGCGCGCGCCGGATCGAAGCGGATCAGGATCGCCTCGGCATGGTCGGTCCGGCCGGTGCACACCGTCTTGTAATCGGCGGTTTCCGCCGTGCCGCCGGCATAGCCGGGCACGACGTCGATCACACCGTCGACCGCGCGGTAAACCGCCTCCGTGCACCAGAAGCAGCCCCCGGCGATGACCGCCACCTGTTCGCCGGCTGCGGACGCCAGATCGCGGGCGGGATCGGGAAACTGGGCGGGGGTGAGGCCGCGCCCCGTCGGAATCGGGCAGGAGGTCATGGTTTCGTCTCCGTCTCGGATGCGGCATCGGTTGCCGCAAGGACAGGTTCGCCGGACCGCACGCCAAGTTACGGTCATGGCAGGCTTGCGTAAAGCTAGGCCTTGATGCCGCAGCCCTTCAGGACGATGGCGGTCACCGTCGCGATCGCTTCCTCGAAATCCGCCTCGCGCAGGCGCTTGTGGCCGAGGACGGCGGCGATCTGTCTGGCGAAATCGGCATAAGTCTGGGTCGCCGCCCAGATCATGAAGAAGAAGTGATGGGGCGAGACCACGTCCATCCGCCCCTGCGCCGCCCAATGGGCCAGCACCTTGGCCTTGTCCTCCACCCAGTCGCGGAGGTCCGCTTCGAGGAAGGGCCGCAGGATGGGCGCGCCCCTGATGATCTCGGTCGCGAAGATGCGCGAGGCCAGCGGCCGCTTGCGGGAATAGAGCAGCTTCTGCCGGATATAGGCGCTGATCGCCGTGGCCGGATCATCCTCGGCGGTGATCTCGCCGAAGGCCTTCAGCCACAGGTCGACGATGCCGGCCACCACCTCGCGGTAGATCGCTTCCTTGGTGCCGAAGTAATAATGGACGTTGGACTTGGCGAGTCCGGCGATCTCGGCGATTTCCGCCGTGGTCGCGCCGTCATAGCCGCGTTCGGCGAAGACCTTTTCCGCCGCCGCGATGATGCGCGCCTTGTTGCGCTGGCGGATGCGTCCGCCCTGGGGCGCCTCCTCGGCGCCGCCGTCATCCTCGATATCGAAGCTGTGCACCATGCGCGCCTCGCCTCCCTCTCCTCTAACCGTTAACGGATGCGGGCGGCGAAGGGAAGCGGCGCCGTGACCAAAACCTAACCAGTTGGACAATTTTTCTTGATCGTCCCCGGTGCGGGTGTGAAAGTTTTGGGCGCTCGCGGGCTGGGCCGCGGGCGATGCCGAACATCAGGGCAACATGGGGGATCAGATGCTGTCAGCCTGTCGTCTTTCCGTCGGCCGGGGCGCCACCAGGCGCGGCCTGCTCGGCCTTCTCGCCGCCGCCGCGCTTCTCATCGGCACCTTCGGCCAGCCGGCGCCCGCCGCCGCCGAGGAGAAGCTGAAAGTCGCCGCCGTGTTCGAGACCCCGATCGAGGAACCCTGGGTGAACCAGATCCACGTCGCCCTCGAAAAGGCCAAGACCGAGCACGGCATCGACTATGCCTATTCGGAAAGCGTCAAATCCGCCGATTTCGAGCGGGTGATGCGCGAATATGCCGAAAAGGGTTACAAGCTGATCACCGGCGACGCCTTTGGCGCCGAGCGTATCGCCCGCAAGGTCGCCAAGGATTACCCGGATGTCGCCTTCGTCTTCGGCTCCGGCATCGGCCCGGCGGAGCCCAATTTCGGCGTCTTCGACAACTGGATCCACGAGCCCGCCTATCTGTCGGGCCTGATCGCCGGCAAGATGACCAAGACCAAGGTGGTCGGTGCCGTCGCCGCCATGCCGATCCCCGAGGTGAACCGCCTCGTCAATGCCTTCTGCGCCGGGGCGAAGGAAGCCAACCCCGAGGTGAAGTGCAAATTCTCCTTCATCGGTTCGTTCTTCGATCCGCCCAAGGCCAAGGAAGCTGCCCTCGCCCAGATCGAATCCGGCGTCGACGTCATCTTCGCCGAACGCTTCGGCGTCGTCGAGGCCGCGGTCGAGAAGAAGGTCCTGGCCATTTCCAACATGTCCGACCAGTCGTCGCTCGGTCCCGACACGGTGATCACCGGCCCCGTCTGGGACATGAGCCCGACCGTCAACCAGATGATCAAGCTGGTGAAGGCCGGTGTCTTCACCGCGCAGGATTTCGGCGGCTTTTCCACCATGAGCAAGGGCGGCTCCTATCTCGCGCCCTATCACAAGTTCGACGCGCTGCTGCCCGCCGAGGTGAAGGATCTCGTCGCCAGGAAGACCACGGACATCATGGACGGCACCTATCGCGTCGACGTCGACGAATCCATTCCGAAGTCGGAGTAATCCTTAATGGCGCAAGCCCTGCTGGAGATGCGGGGCATCACCAAGCGCTTCGGCGCGGTCGTCGCCAACGACCGCGTCGATCTCTCCCTGCTGCCCGGCGACATTCTCGGCCTCCTCGGCGAGAATGGCGCGGGCAAGACCACGCTGATGAATGTCCTCTTCGGCACCTATGCCCCGGACGAGGGCACGATCGCCATCGACGGCAAGCCCGTCGCCATCCATTCGGCGGCGGATGCCCTGGCGCTTGGCATCGGCATGGTGCACCAGCATTTCCATCTGGTGCCGTCGATGACGGTGCTCGAAAACCTGATGATCGGCCGGCCCGGCAAGGGCCTCCGCCTCGACGAGGCGGGCGCCCGGGCGCGTCTCGCCGACGTGAAGGCGCGTTTCGGCCTCGGACTCGATCCGGATGCCCTGGTCTCCGGCCTTGCCATCGGCGAGCAGCAGCGGCTCGAGATCATCAAGGTCCTGTTCCGGGGCGCCCGCATCGTCATCCTCGACGAGCCGACCGCCGTCCTCACCCCGCAGGAGGCTGAGGGCCTGTTCGCCGCCCTGCGCGCCATGGCGGCGGAAGGCTTCGGTGTCGTCTTCATCTCGCACAAGCTGCACGAGGTGCGCAGCCTGACCCATAAGGTCACGGTGCTGCGCCAGGGCCGCATCGCCGCCAGCCTCGACATGTCGGACGCGATCACCGACCGCCAGCTGGCGGAATTGATGTGCGGCCATGGACTGACCCCGCCGGAAAAGCCGGCGAGCGAGACCGGCGAGGTTCTTCTGTCGCTTCAAGGCGTCTCCACCGCCAGCGGGCGCCGGGTGCGGCTGCGGGATGTCAGTATCGAGCTTCGCGGCGGCGAGATCCTCGGCATCGCCGGTGTCTCGGGCAATGGCCAGCGGGAACTGGCCGATGTCATCGCCGGCATGTTGCCCGTCGCCTCGGGCACGCTGAGTGTCGGCGGCCTGCCGGTGCGCGAGACCTCGCCCCGCGTCATGCAGGCGCTGCGCATCGGCCGTGTGCCGGAAGACCGCATGACCACCGGCCTGATCACCAGCCTGCCGCTGTCGGATTCCATGGTCCTGCCCCTCGTCGGCCGAAAGCCCTACAGTCGCTTCGGCTTCATCGACCATGGCGCGATCCGCCGTTTCGTGATCGAGCAGATCGCCGCCTTCGGCATCCGCACCGCCGGCCCCGACGCCCGCACCGGCACCCTGTCGGGCGGCAATCTGCAGAAGGCGCTGCTGGCCCGCGAGCTGTCTCAGGACCCGCTCGTGCTGCTCGCCGCCCAGCCGATCCGTGGCCTCGACGTCGGCGCCGCCCGTTTCGTGCACGAGCAATTCCTGTCCTTGCGCGCCGCCGGCCGCGCCGTCATCGTCATTTCCGAGGACCTCGAGGAATTGTTCCAGATATCCGACCGCATCGCCGTCCTCTACGAGGGGGGCATCATGGGCGTCCTGCCCATCGCCGAAGCCTCCGTCGCCCGCATCGGCCTCCTGATGAGCGGGCAGGAGGCGGCGTGATGTCGGGTGTTGCATGGGAGATCGAGCCCTCCCCACCTCACCCCGGCCCTCTCCCCCCTGAAGGGCGGAGAGGGAGAAGAGGCCCCCTCTCCGCCCGCTGGCGGGGGGAGAGGGCGGGGGGTGAGGTGGGTGGCGCGGAATTCGCGCCATGATCCGCCTTCGCCTCGAACAAAGGGCCACGACACCCGCCTGGTTCTATGTCGCGCTGCCGGTCGCCGCGATCCTGGCGACGCTTGTCCTCTGCGCCGGGCTCGTCACGCTCGCGGGCGGGCATGTGCTGGAGGCTTATGGCACGCTGTTCCTCTCCCCCGTCGCGTCGCGTTTCGCGCTGGTCGAGACGGCGGTGAAGGCGGCGCCGCTGATCTTCACCGGGCTCGCCGTCGCCATCGCTTTTCGGGCGAGGTTCTGGAACATCGGTGGCGAGGGGCAATTGCTGATGGGCGCCATGGCCGCCGCCTTCATCGGCGGTCGGGAAAGCCTGCCGGAATTTTCGCTGATCCCGCTGATGATCCTCGCGGGCGCGCTGGCCGGCGGGATCTGGGCCATGGTGCCCGCCCTCCTTCGCACCCGTTACAAGGTGGACGAGGTGGTGGTCAGCCTCCTCCTCAATTTCATCGTCTTCTACGGCATGATGGCCCTCCTCGACGGGGTGTGGAAAGACCCGCTGTCCGGCTATCCGGATTCGCCGGACATCCGGGAGGAAGCGGGCTTTCCCATCCTGCTGCCCCGGACGCGGCTGCACCTCGGGGTCGGCCTCGCGCTGCTCGCCGCCCCCCTCGTCTTCATCCTGATGCGCAAGACCGTGCTCGGCTTCGCCATTCGCGCCGTCGGCGAAAATGCCCAGGCCGCCGCCTATGCCGGTTTTTCCACCGCCCGCGTCACCATGGCGACGGCGCTTCTGTCGGGCGCCATGGCGGGGCTTGCCGGGGTCGGCGAAGTGGGCGGGCTGCATTATCAGGTGATGGCCGGGATCTCGCCCGGTTACGGCTATACCGGCATCGTCATCGCCATGCTGGCGGGGCTGAACCCGCTCGGCGTCGTGCCCGCCGCCTTCTTCTTCGCCATCGTCATCACCGGGGCCGAGGCGATGAGCCGGGCGACCGGCATCCCCGTCTATCTGTCCGACGTCATCCAGGGCACGGCCCTGATCACCATGCTGATCGCGCTGCTGTTCACGCGCTATCGCCTGCGTCTCAAGGGGGTGGCCCATGGATGACATCTGGGGCCAGATTTTCCAGATCGGCTTTTTCGCCGCTCTCTTGCGCATCGCAACGCCGCTGATCCTCGCCTCGCTCGGTGAGATGTTCGCCGAGCGGGCGGGCGTCCTCAATCTCGGGATCGAGGGCATCATGCTGCTCTCGGCCATGACCGGTTTCTCCACCGCCTATTTCACCGGCTCGCTGTGGCTCGGCCTTCTCGCCGCCATGGCGACCGGCATGATCATGGGCGCACTGATGGGCCTGCTGACGGTCAGCCTCGGCCTGTCACAACATGTCTCGGGCATCGGCGTCACCCTGCTGTGCACGGGCTTCGCCTTCTTTTTCTATCGGCTGATCTTCGGCCAGCCGGGCGTGCTGCCCTCGATCCAGGCCTTCGCCACCGTGAAGGTTCCGCTGCTGTCCGATATTCCGGTGATCGGCGCCGTGCTGTTCGACCAGTTCGCCCTCGTCTATATCGCCCTCCTCGCCGTGCCCGTCGCCGCCTTCATCCTGTTCCGCACGCCCTGGGGCCTGTCCTTGCGCGCCGTGGGCGAAAGCCCGCGCGCGGCGGATTCGGCCGGGGTGAATGTCGCCCTCACCCGCTACCAGGCGCTGATCCTCGGTGGTGCCTTCATGGGCGCGGCGGGTGCCTTCCTCAGCATGGCGCAGTTCAACGCCTTTACCTTCGGCGTGATTTCGGGGCGCGGCTGGGTCTGCATCGCCCTTGTCGTCTTCGGGCAGTGGAGCCCGTGGAAATGCGCCGCCGGCGCCCTGATCTTCGCCGCCATCGATACGCTGCAATTGCGCCTGCAGGCGTCCAATGTCATCGATGTACCCTATCAGGTCTTCCTGATGCTGCCCTTCGTCCTGACCATCGTCGCCATGGCCGCGGTTTCGCGCAATGCCCGCGCCCCGGCCGCGCTCCTGACCCCGTTCCGCAAGGAAGAGAGATGAGTATCGACCTCCTGATCCGCGATATCGCCCTGCCCGATGGCCGCAAGGGCATCGACATCGCCATCCATCAGGGCGTGATCGTCGAGGTCGCCCCCGGCATCCAGGCCGAGGCCGGCAAGGTGATCGAGGGCGAGGGTTTCCTGGCGACGCCGCCCTTCGTCGACAGTCATTTCCACATGGATTCGACCCTGTCGCTGGGAATGCCGCGCATGAACCAGTCGGGCACGCTGCTCGAAGGCATCGCGCTCTGGGGCGAGTTGAAACCGCATCTGACGGTGGAGGCGATCAAGCGCCGCGCCCTCGAGTTCTGCAGGCTGGCGATCGCCCGGGGCACCCTCGCCATCCGCAGCCATGTCGATATCTGCGACGACCGGCTGCTGGCGGTCGACGCCCTGCTCGAGGTCCGGGCCGAGGTGAAGCCCTGGCTCGACCTCCAGCTCGTCGCCTTCCCGCAGGACGGCTATTTCCGCTATGCCCGCTCGGCCGACAACCTCATCCGCGCCCTCGACAAGGGCGTCGACGTCGTCGGCGGCATTCCCCATTTCGAGCGGACGATGCAGGACGGCGCCGCCTCGGTGAAGGCCCTGTGCGAGATCGCGGCCGAACGCGGCCTGCTCGTCGACATGCATTGCGACGAATCCGACGATCCCTGGTCGCGCCACGTCGAGAGTCTCGCTTATGAGACCACGCGCCTCGGCCTGCGCGGGCGGGTGACCGGATCGCATCTGACCTCGATGCATTCGATGGACAATTACTATGTCTCGAAGCTGATCGGCCTGATGCGCGAGGCGGAGCTGCATGTCATCGCCAATCCGCTGATCAACATCACCCTGCAGGGCCGCCACGACACCTACCCCAAGCGCCGGGGCATGACCCGGGTGAAGGAATTGATGGCGGCCGGGCTCAACCTCGCCTGCGGGCACGATTGCGTGATGGACCCGTGGTATCCCCTCGGCAGCCACGACATGCTGGAAGTCGCCAGCATGGGCCTGCACGTCGGTCAGATGACCGGCGTCGCCGAAATGGACGCCATGTTCCAGTCGGTCACCACCAACGGCGCCAGGGTGATGCACCTCGACGGTTACGGCATCGACAAGGGCTGCCGGGGCGATCTCGTCATCCTGCAGGCGCGCAGCCCCTTCGAGGCCCTGCGCCTGAAGCCGGCCCGCCTGTTCGTCATCCGGGGCGGCGCGGTGATCGCGCGCACCCCGAAGGTGGAAGCCCATCTCGATCTGGCCGGCGCCACCAGCCGTCTCGACTTCACGAGGCCCTGATCATGGCGCGCGGCTTCTGACCGGGCGCCCTATTCCGCCGCCTGCCGGCTGGCCCGGAAGGACTCGTCCCGGTATTTGGTCGCGTCGGTCGTATATTCGGCATGGCCATATTCGATCAGCAGCCGGTCGAGCTTGGCGATCAGCCGGCGGTCGGCGATATCGCGAAGGACCGGCATCCGCAGCGCCAGCTTGTACAGCCGCTCCCGCCCATAGATGAACAGGCCGAGGGCGATGAAGACGAACGTGTCATAGGGCCGAAGCGCGACGCCCATCAGGGCCGCCTTGCCCGTGGTGTCGCCCGCGAGGAAGGAGCGGTTGAAGAACACCCGGGCGAAGCTGCGCTCCAGCCCGTCGAAGATGCGGGCGGAGAGTTTCCGGCTGGAGGGGAAATAGGCGGCCATGGTCGCCCGCACCAGGGCGCCGCAGGTTTCATCGTCATAGCCGTCGCGCAGGGTGCCGCTGTAGAGGCTCATGGCGTCCTGAATGCCTTCCGGCGTCACCGGCAGGAGATCTTCCGGCAGGCCCAGCAGCCAGCAGCGATAGCGGTTGAATTCGACGAAGGCGCGTTCCCGCTGCGTGAACTGCTTGCGGCCCTGGCGCATCAGCTTGAAGGCCAGCAGGAAGACGGCGATGGTGCCGGCCGGCATCTGGTCGACCTGCGGCACCGGAATGCCATAGACCGAGACATCCCATTTCGCCGAGCCGCGCAGCACGTTGAAGCGCACCATGGAATGCATCAGCCGGACCATGGCCGCCGCCTTGAAGCCCGAACCGAAACGGCCGAGCGCGCCGGGCAGCGCCGTCGTCGTGAAGAAGGCGGCGGTTTCCTTGATGCGCCGGACCGCCGTCTCGTGGGACAGGGTGCCGGTCAGGGCCATGGGCAGGGCCGAATATTTGTTGAGGAAGGTGGCGACGAAAGCCCCGCGCACGACGAAGGGCGCGAGATTGGCCGAAGCATTGCGGCTGTAGCGCGCGCCGTCCTCGATCAGGCTCATGTCGATCCAGTCCGGCGTATCCTCCATCGCGCGGATGAAGGCGACCAGTTCGGGCGGGGCGTCGGGCACCGCCTCCAGCCCCTCGTCGCAGGCCGTGGTCAGCAGGGCGACCAGCCGCTTGAAGCCATATTGCGGCATCAGGGCGGCATAGGCATCGGCGACATTGTCGCCCAGCATCGTATAGGCCCTGGCCCGGGCGACGGTTTCGGGATCGGCGAGGAAGCGGCGGCGGGCGGCCTCGCCCTTTTCACCATGGATCGTGCTGGGGATGTCGGGGCTGCCGGCGAAGCGCTCGGGCGTGATCGAGAAATCGACCTTGCCATAGAGGGCCGGCAGACGCTCGCGCTGCGCCGCCACCCGCGCCGTCAAGGCCTCCAGGCTTTCCATCATCCCCTCCACCAACTTGCATTTATTAAGTTATATTTTGTAAGTTACCCTGCGCGGGAGGTGAGGACAAGCATGAATCGGACGGCCAGGACAGCGGACAGGGCACCCCGGCGGCGCATGAGCGTCGACCGGCGGCGCGAGCAGATCCTGGATGCCGTCCGCGCGGTGGTGGACGCCGAAGGTTTTCATGCCGTCACCCTCGAGCGGATCGCCGCGACCTGCGGCATCACCCGCACCCTGATCTATCAATTGTTCGGCAATCTGGCCGATCTGCTGCTGGCCATGGTCGACCGGGAATTCGCCCTTGCGGCGGCGGGCTTCCTCGCCGCCGGCCAGCGGGCGCCGGCCCCCGGGCAATCGCGCTTCGCCGCCGGTGTCGCCGGTGTCCTCGACGCGGTCGATGCCGCCCCGGCGACCTGGCGCATGTTGCTGATGCCGGGCGAAGGTGGCCCGCCCGAACTTCACGCCCGGCTGGCGGAAGCCCGCGCCCTGACCCGCGCCCATATGAACGAGGCCTTGCAAACGGCGGATCCTGCGCTGGCCAGCCTCGCCAACCCGGACCGGGAACTGGCCATCGCCCTGCTGCACGTCATGTCCGAGGAATTGGTCCGTCTGCGGCTGCAGGACCCCACCACCTATACGGTCGAGCGGTTGCTGGCCCAGGCGGAATTCCTGGCGCGGGCGATGTTCCGCAAGCCCCTTGCCGCAGGACCCGCCCGCCCCTAGGCTCGGGTCCCGAGCAAGACGAGTCTGATCGTGTCGACGCCTGCACCAGCGCAACGCGCCAAATCTTCTTCCAGCCGGCCGGGTCCGCGCCGTTCCGCGACCCGCAGCGAGGAGTTGCGCCTCGTCCTCGCCGACGAAATCGTGCAAGGGCGCCTGACCCCGGGCACCCCCCTCGAGGAAGTCGAGATCGCCACCCGCTTCGGCGTCTCAAGGACGCCGGTGCGCGAGGCCATTCGCGAACTCGCCGCCTCGGGCCTCGTCGAGGCGCGGCCGCATCGCAGCGCCCTCGTCGCCTTGCCG
Source organism: Zavarzinia sp. (assembly GCF_049306435.1). Classification (NCBI taxonomy): domain Bacteria; kingdom Pseudomonadati; phylum Pseudomonadota; class Alphaproteobacteria; order Rhodospirillales; family Zavarziniaceae; genus Zavarzinia; species Zavarzinia sp. The sequence continues at coordinate 21,952 of NZ_JBAQRT010000151.1, read as the reverse complement.
TCACTTGAGCGGCTGCGCGGCATGTTCGAGGTGATGGGCGAACTGGAAGCGATCTGCGCCGGCCTCGCCGCCGTCCATATGACCAGCGCCGAGCGCCAGGCCCTCGAGACGATCCACGAGAATCTGGCCGAACTGGTGCGCAAGGGTGATCCCCAGCGTTACCACGAGCTGAACGAGCATTTTCACAGCGCGATCTATCACGGCAGCCACAACGACTATCTAACCGAGATCACACTGGCGACGCGGGCGCGCCTGTCGCCCTTCCGCCGCGCCCAGTTCCGCACCCTCGGCCGCCTGCCCCTGTCCCATGCCGAGCACGACCAGGTGGTGACCGCCATCCTGCGCGGCGACAAGGCCGGGGCGGAAGCCGCCATGCGCGGCCATATCACCGTGGTCGAAGAGACTTATGAGCGTTACAGCGGCGTCCGCTGAGGCTCAGCCCATGCGCTCGACCGCGCTGGGCGCCGTCGCTTCCGCCACCCTTCGCACCGCGTCGTAATAGGACGGGAAGACCGGCCGGTCGACATAGCGGCCGGCGCCCCGCACCGTCCGGACCTCGCCGTCCTGCCACACCACCTTGCCATTGGCGATGGTATGCGTGTTGATGCCCCGCACCGTCATGCCCTCGAAGATGTTGAAGTCGATCTTCTGGTGGTGGGTGTTCTTCGAGATCGTCCGCTCCCGCGCCGGGTCCCAGATCACGATGTCGGCGTCTGAGCCGGGCGCGATCACGCCTTTCCGCGGATAGATGTTGAAGATCTTGGCCGCGTTGGCCGAGGTGATGGCGACGAATTCCGAGGGCGTCAGGCGGCCGGTGTTGACGCCGTGATGCCACAGCACATGCATCCGGTCCTCGACCCCGCCGGTGCCATTGGGAATGCGGGTGAAATTATTGTGGCCCATGCGCTTCTGCGGCGTGCAGAAGCAGCAGTGATCGGTCGCCGTCGTCTGCAACATGCCCGATTGCAGGCCCCGCCACAGCGCCGCCTGATGTTCCTTGGGGCGGAACGGCGGGCTCATCACATGATGCGCGGCATAGTCCCAGTCGGTGCTGCGATAGACCGCGTCATCGACCAGGAGATGGCCCGCCAGCACCTCGCCGAAGACGCGCTGGCCGTCGTTCCGCGCCCTCGTGATCGCCTGCAGGCTTTCGATGCAGGAATTATGAACGATATAGAGGGGCACGTTCAGCACCTGGGCGATCCTTATCGCCCGGTCCGCCGCCTCGCCCTCGACCGCGCTGGGGCGGGACTGGGGATGACCCTCGGGCCCGGTGATGCCCATGGCGATCAGCTTGTTCTGGAGATGGGCGACCAGCTCGCCATTCTCGGCATGGACTGTGCACAACGCGCCCAGTTCGCCGGCGCGGGTGAAGGAATTCACCAGCACCTCGTCGTCGCACATGATGGCGCCCTTGTAGGCCATGAAATGCTTGAAGCTGTTGACGCCGAAATCGCGGGTCAGCGTGCCCATGGCCTCGCGCACGCTCTCGTCCCACCAGGTGATGGCGACGTGGAAACTGTAATCGGTGGAGGCCTTCTCGGCCCAGCCGCGCCAGGTGTGATAGGCTTCGAGAATATCCTGCTGGGGGCTCGGGATGACGAAATCGATGATCGTCGTGGTGCCGCCGACGGCGCCCGCCGTGGTGCCCGAGAAGAAATCCTCCGACGCGACCGTGCCCATGAAGGGTAGTTCCATATGGGTGTGGGGATCGATGCCGCCGGGCATGACATAGGCGCCCCCTGCGTCGATCACCTCGGTCCCCGCCGGCACGTCGAGGCCGGTGCCGACGACGGCGACGGTGCCGCCCTCGATCAGCACATCGGCCTGCCGCGTATAGTCGGCGTTGACGACCGTCCCGCCCCTGACCAGCAGCGTCATGATCCTGCCTCCACTTCGTCTGCCTTGGCGGCGAGAGCCGCCTTTCCGAATGATCGAACCATGGCCCTCGTCGCCCCGGCGCAGGCCGGGGCCTTGGAACGAGAGAGGCGCCCTTGCCGGCCCGAGATCCCGGCCTTCGCCGGGATGACGACGGAGGGGGCGCCGTGCTCCCCTCTCCTCCAAGGAGGAGAGGGAGAATGCCCCGCTTACATCTTGTCGGTGACCGCGTGGGTCCAGGCGCCGACAGGCGCCTTGGTGATCACGGGGTCGGAGCCGCCGGTCATGATGGTCTTCACCGTCCGCTCGTAGTCGGCCGGGTCGAGGACGCCGGTCGAGCCTTCGGTGAGCTTGTTCACCTCGTCCATCATGGTCTTCTGGTGGCCTTCGGTCTGGGCGCCGGTCGCGTCATTGTCGAGCACGATCTTCACCGCCTCGTCCGGATGCGCCCGGGCATAGTCCCAACCCTTCATCGAGGCCTTGACGAATTTCGCCATGGTCTCGACGAACTTCGGATCGGCCAGCTTGGCTTCGAGGACATAGAGACCGTCTTCGAGGGTGGCGACGCCCTGATCCTCGTATTTGAAGACGACGAGGTCATCCGGCTTCACCCCGGCCTCGATCACCTGCCAATATTCATTGTAGGTCATGGTCGAGATGCAGTCGGCCTGCTTCTGCAGCAGGGGATCGACGTTGAAGCCCTGCTTCAGGACGGTGACGCCCTTGGCCCCGCCCTCGGTCGCAATGCCCAGTTTCGACATCCACGACAGGAAGGGATATTCGTTGCCGAAGAACCAGACCCCCAGGGTCTTGCCCGGGAAATCGGCCGGCGACTTGATGCCCGTTTCCTTGCGACAGGTCAGCATCATGCCCGAGCGCTTGTAGGGCTGGGCGATGTTGACGAGGGGCACGCCCTTCTCGCGCGAGGCGAGGGCGGAGGGCATCCAGTCAACGACGACATCGGCGCCGCCGCCCGCGATCACCTGCGGCGGGGCGATGTCGGGGCCGCCCGGGTTGATGGTGACGTCGAGCCCGGCTTCCTCGTAGAAGCCCTTGTCCTTGGCGACGTAATAGCCGGCGAACTGGGCCTGGGTCACCCACTTCAGCTGAAGCGTGACCTTGTCGGCCGCCTGCGCGGCGAAGGCGCCAAGGCTGACGGCCATCAGGGCCGCACCTGCGATCAGTCTCTTCATGCCCCTAAACTCCCCTGTTAACGCTGCCGCAAAGAAGGATGCCAGAAGGTCACGCGCCGCTCGGCGAGGGCGACGGCCCCGTAGAAGAGCGAGCCCGCCACCGCCGCCAGCACGATTTCCGCCCAGACCATGTCGAGATTCATGCGCCCGACCTCGGTCGAGATGCGAAAGCCCATGCCGACGATGGGCGTGCCGAAGAACTCCGCCACGATCGCACCGATCAGGGCGAGGGTCGAATTGATCTTCAGCGCGTTGAAGATGAAGGGCATGGCCGCCGGCAGGCGCAGCGCCAGCAGACTCTGGCCCCAGGTCGCGGCATAGGTGCCGAGCAATTCCCGCTCCTGATGGCCGGCGGCGGCAAGGCCGGCGACCGTGTTCACCAGCATGGGGAAGAAGGTCATGATGACGACGACCGCCGCCTTGGACGGCCAGTCGAAGCCGAACCACATGACCATGATCGGCGCGACGCCGACGATGGGCAGGGCCGAGGCAAGATTGCCCAGCGGCAGCAGTCCCCGTTGCAGGAAGGGCACCCGGTCGGCGATCAGGGCGACGAGAAAGCCCGAGCCGCAGCCGAGCAGATAGCCGATCAGCACCGCCTGCAGGAAGGTCTGGCGGAAATCGGCCAGCAGGATATCGGCCGAGCCGAAGATGCGGGCGACGATCATGGAGGGCGGCGGCAGCAGGACCTGCGGCACGCCGAAGCCGATCGTCACCGCCTGCCACAGGAACACGATCCACAGGCCGAACAGCACCGGCACCGAAAGATCGGCCAGCCGCTGCCGGCGCCCGTCGGCGAGCCGCGCATTGGCGAGCAGCGCCAGCCCCCGCCAGCCGATCAGGGAAAGGGCCAGAAGCGACAGCGCATAACCCGCCCCGGCCTCGCCCCCCGTATGGGCATCGAGCATGGCGAGGGCGCCGAGGAAGGCGATGCCGAGGAACAGCAGGGCGGGGCGAAGCCCGCTCATGGCCGCGCCCCCATCAGGCGGGCGACCTGCCGCTCGATCCCGCCCATCAGCGCGACGAGCAGCGCCGCCATCAGGGCGGCGGTGACGAGGGCCGACCAGATCTGGATGGTCTGCCCATAGTAGGAACCGGCAAGCAGCCGCGCGCCGAGGCCGGCCTGCGCCCCCGTCGGCAATTCGGCGATGATGGCGCCGACGAGACTGATCGAGATCGCGACCTTCAGCCCGGCGAAGAGGAAGGGCAGCGCCGTCGGCCAGCGCAGGTAGAAGAAGGTCTGGCGCGCGCTGGCGCTATAGGTCCGCATCAGGTCGAGTTGCAGGAGATCGGGCGCCCGCAAGCCCTTGACCATGCCGATGGCGACCGGAAAGAAGCAGAGATAGGTCGAGATCACCGCCTTGGGGATCAGGCCCTTCAGGCCGATGGCGCCCAGCACCACGATGACCATGGGCGCGACCGCGAGAATGGGAATGGTCTGCGAGGCGATGATCCAGGGCATCAGGCTCTTTTCCAGCACCCGGACATGGACGATACCGACCGCGAGCAGGATGCCGAGCAGCGTGCCGGCGGCAAAGCCGAGCAGGGTCGACGACAGGGTGACCCAGCCATGGAACACCAGGCTGCGCTTGGAGGTCACGCCGGTTTCGACAATGGTCTTCCACATTTCCGCCAGCACCTGATGGGGCGCGGGCAACAGCGGCCGTTCCTGCGCCCAGGTGCCGGCGACGAGATCGGAAAAGCCCCAGTCGGTGCCGGCCCGGGCGAAGGCGTCGATCTGCAGATCGGCGTTCAGCCACACCGCGCCCACGTACCACAGCACGAGAAGCGCGAGCCCGATCACGGCGACCGGCCCGGCATGGCCGGCCAAGAGGCGCGTGATCGGTGTGGTTTTCGCCGCCGCCATCGCCCTCAATCCTCGTAGGCGTGGCCGGCGCGCAGACCCTCGCGCACCCGGTGGGCGATCTTCAGGAATTCCGGCGTCTCGCGGATGTCGAGGCTGCGGTCCCGAGGAAAATCGGTCTCGATCACGTCGATGATGCGGCCCGGCCGGGGCGACATGACGACGATCTTCGACGACAGGAATACCGCCTCGGGGATCGAATGGGTGACGAAGACCACGGTTTTTTCCGTCTTGTCCCACAGGCGCAGCAATTGCTCGTTCAGATGATCGCGCACGATCTCGTCCAGCGCCCCGAACGGCTCGTCCATCAAAAGAAGGTCCGGCTCGAACGACAGCGCCCGCGCGATGGAGGCCCGCTGCTGCATCCCGCCCGACAACTGCCAGGGAAATTTCCGCTCGAACCCGCCGAGGTTGACGAGGTCGAGATATTTCCGCGCCCGCGCCTGTCGCTCCGCCCTGGGCATGCCCATGATCTCGAGGGGAAGCGTCACGTTCCGCTCGATATTCCGCCAGGGATAGAGCGCGGGGGCCTGGAAGACGTAACCATAGGCGCGCTGCAGCCGGGCTTCCTCCGGCGACAGGCCATTGATCGCGATGCTGCCGCCGGTCGACTTTTCGAGATCGGCGATCACGCGCAGCAAGGTGGTCTTGCCGCAGCCCGACGGCCCGATGAAGGAGACGAATTCGCCGCGCCTTATCGTCAGATCGACATTGGACAGGGCATAGACCGGCCCATCCTTCGTCGCGAAGGTCAGGGACAGGCCCCGGATATCGACAACCTTGGCCGCCATCGCCACGTCCTCCGCCCGAGGCGCGGTCAATTCACCTGGCCCGCTTTTTCCAGAATGGCGCGCAGCAGCACCTGGCCACCGGCCGAGACCCATTCGGGCGTCGCATCCTCGATCTCGTTGTGGGATATGCCGTCGATGCAGGGGATGAACACCATGGCCGTAGGCGCCACCCGGGCCAGATAGCAGGCATCGTGCCCGGCGCCCGAGACCATGTCGCGGGCGGTGAAACCATGTTCGGCCACGCCCTTGCGCACCGCCTCGATACACGCGTCGTCGAAATGGACCGGGGCGTAATAGAAGATCTGGTCGATCTCGACCCCGAGGCCGATTTCGTCGCAGATCTTCGTCACGCCGTCGCGCATCGCCTTGTCCATCTCGGCCAGGGTCGCGTCCTCCGGGTGGCGGAAGTCGATGGTCATGAAGACCTTGCCGGGGATGACGTTCCGGGAATTGGGATAGACCTGCATCATGCCGACGGTCGCGCAGGCGCGGGGCGCGAACTGGTGACCGATGCGGTTCACGAGATCGACGATGCGGGCGGCGCCCAGCAGGGCGTCCTTGCGCCGTGTCATCGGCGTCGGGCCGGCATGGCTCTCGACCCCGGTGATATTCAATTCGTACCAGCGCTGGCCTTGCGCGTCGGTGACGACGCCGATGGTCTTGCCTTCCGCTTCCAGGATCGGGCCCTGTTCGATATGGGCCTCGAAATAGGCATGGACCGGGCGGCCCACCGGAGCATCGCCGGCATAGCCGATGCGGGCCAGTTCCTCGCCCATGGTCTTGCCGTCGGGATCGGCGCGGCTCAGACCGTAGTCGAGGTCGAACACCCCGGCGAAGACGCCGGAGGCCACCATGGCCGGGGCGAAGCGCGAACCTTCCTCGTTGGTCCAGACCGCGACCTCGACCGGGTGTTCGGTCTCGAGGCCGAGGTCGTTCAGGCTGCGCACCACCTCGAGCCCGGCGAGCACGCCATAGACACCGTCGAAACGCCCGCCCGTGGGCTGGCTGTCGAGGTGGGAGCCGGTGACGACGGGGGCGAGGTCGTTGTTCCGGCCGGGCCGCCGGGCGAAGATATTGCCCATGCGGTCGACCGTGATGCTGCAGCCTGCGGCCCGGCACCAGTCGACGAAGAGGTCCCGGCCGGCCTTGTCGACATCGGTCAGGGCGAGGCGACAGACGCCGCCCTTCGGGGTCGCGCCGATCTTCGCCATGTCCATCAGGCTCTGCCACAGGCGGTCGCCATTGATCGAAAGATTGCGCTGCTCGCTCATGCCCCTGACCCCGACCATCAAACCGAACCTGACCGTTTGGTCAGATCAGTATCGAACCCGCCCATGGCGGCAATCAACAAATTTTAAGCACCCTTTTGGTCGCACGGCCAGCGCCGCCCAAGGATTGGGCAGCGCCGCGCCATCCCCTCATTCCGCCGCCTTGCGGTTTGGGTTGTTCGGGTGGGTCGTCCAGTTGCTGTAGCCGTGGCCGACCTCCCGCCCGGTGCGGGGATCGATGCCGGCGATCGGCTCCATGGTGATGCAATCCTCGATCGGGCAGACGCTGGCGCAGAGGTTGCAGCCGACGCATTCCTCGTCGATCACCTCGAACCTGCGCTTGCCGTCGACCATCGCGGTGATCGCCTGATGCGACGTGTCCTCGCAGGCGATGTGGCAACGGCCGCAGGAAATGCATTTGTCCTGGTCGATACGCGCCTTCACCGCGTAGTCGAGGTTCAGATATTGCCAGTCGGTGACATTGGGGATGGCCCCGCCGACGAAATCCGCGGTCGACGTATAGCCCCTGCCGTCCATCCATTCGGACAGGCCGGTGATCATCTCCTCGACGATGCGAAAGCCATAGACCATGGCGGCGGTGCAGACCTGCACATTGCCGGCGCCCAGGGTCATGAATTCCGCCGCGTCACGCCAGGTGGTGACGCCGCCGATCCCCGAGATCGGCAGGCCCCGTGTCTCGGCGTCGCGGGCGATTTCCGCCACCATGTTCATGGCGATGGGCTTCACCGCCGGGCCGCAATAGCCGCCATGGGTGCCCTTGCCATCCGTGGAGGGCGAAATGGTCATGGCGTCGAGATCGACGCCGATGATCGAATTGATCGTGTTGATCAGCGAGACCGCGTCGGCGCCGCCCCGCTTCGCCGCCCGCGCCGGGGCGCGGATGTCGCTGATGTTGGGGGTCAGCTTCACGATGACCGGCATCCGGCTGTGCTGCTTGCACCAGCGGGTGACCATCTCGACATAATCCGGCACCTGGCCGACGGCGGAGCCCATGCCGCGTTCCGACATGCCATGCGGGCAGCCGAAATTCAGCTCGACGCCATCGGCCTCGGTGTCCTCCACCTGTTTGAGGATGGCTTTCCACGCCTCCTCCTCGCAGGGGACCATGAGGGAGACGACGAGGGCGCGGTCCTTCCAGTCGCGCTTCACCTGCTTGATTTCCCGCAGGTTCAGCTCCAGCGGCCTATCGGTGATCAGCTCGATATTGTTGAAGCCGATCACCCGGCGGTCGGCGCCATGCAGGGCGCCGTAACGCGGGCCGTTCACATTGACGACGGGCGGCCCCGCCTCGCCCAGGGTCTTCCAGACGACACCGCCCCAGCCGGCCTCATAGGCACGGATGACGTTATAGGCCTTGTCGGTCGGCGGCGCCGAGGCCAGCCAGAACGGGTTGGGCGACTTGATGCCGGCGAAAGTGGTGGTCAGATCGGCCATGGCCTCGTCTCCCGTCAGGCGCGCAGATAGCTGTCGATGGACAGGGCGGCGATCTTGCCGTCCTCGACGGCCGTCACGGTCAGGTCCTGGCCGCCGGCCACGCAGTCGCCCCCGGCGAAGACCCCGGGCAGCGAGGTCGCCCGCCCCTCGTCGACCGCGATCCGCCCGCCTTCGAGGGCAAGGGTCGAGGCGCCGTCGCCCGCGAGGAACCTCTGCCCCACCGCCTTGAACACCTGATCGGCCGGGATCGTACAGGTTTCATCCCGTCCGTCGGCATAGGTGAATTCGACCGCCGTCACCTTGTCCGCTTCGCCCAGGATCGCCTTGGGCCGCAGCCCGGTCTTGATGCGGACATCGCGGCCGCGCGCCACCTCCCGCTCGTAGGGACTGGCCTTCATGGCGCTTTCCGCCCCGCGGTAAACGATGGTGACGTCTTCGGCGCCCAGCAATCTCGCCTGCACCGCGACGTCGATCGCGGTCATGCCGCCGCCGATCACCACCACCCGGCGGCCGACCGGCGCAGGCACGCCCTGGCGCAGCGCGGCGATGAAACCCACCGCGTCCTCCACCCCAGGCAAATCCTCACCCGGGATGCCGATCGCGTTCACCCCGCCCAGCCCCATGCCGAGGAAGACCGCGTCGAACTGGCTGCGCAACAGGTCGAGGCTGATGTCCCGGCCGAGGCGCGTGTCGTGTTTCACCTCGATCCCGCCGACGCCGAGAATGTAATCGACCTCGCGCGCGGCGATGCCGCCCGCCGCCTTGTAGGCGGCGATGCCATATTCGTTGAGGCCGCCGGATTTCGCCCGCCCCTCGAAGATCGTGACCGCATGGCCGAGCCGGGCGAGGGCATGAGCGCAGGCGAGGCCCGCCGGCCCGGCGCCGACGATGGCCACCCTTTTGCCCGTGGGCGCACCGGCGGCATAGAGCTGGCGGCCGTCGTCGAGCAGGGCATCGGTCGCGTGGCGTTGCAGCAGGCCGATGGTGACCGGCTTGTCCTCCGCCGTGTTGCGCACGCAAGCCTGTTCGCACAATTGTTCGGTCGGGCAGACGCGGGCGCACATGGCGCCCATGATGTTCTGGTCGAGGATGGTCTGTGCCGCGCCCAGCGCGTTGCCGGTCGAGATCTGGCGGATGAACAGGGGAATGTCGATCGAGGTCGGGCAGGCGGTGGTACAGGGCGCGTCATAGCAGTAATAACAGCGCTCCGCCTCCACCCTCGCCTGATGGCCGGTCAGCGGCGTGTGAAGATCGAATTCGATGGGCGAGGCATTCGCCCCCTTGGGACAAGCGCCCCCGACCTGTTCCGCCATCGCCATGGAACGCCCTTCCCTTGTAAGCCTTGTGTTTTCAGCTCACCAAAACCTGATCAAATGGTCAAGTTTTATGATCGGCAAAGGTCATCATTTTTCGCGAGGGGAAAACTCAGCCGGTGGCCAGAATGCGCGCCAGCCGGTTGTGCCGCTCGATCACCAGCGGCAGGTCGAGGCTGGCCAGTTGCCCGTCCCGCACCACCACCTTGCCATTGACGACGGAGAGGGCCGCCCGTTCGGGCGCGCAGAAGACGAGGGCGGCGACGGGATCGTGCAGGGCGCCGGCGAAGCCGACCCCCGACAGATCGAAGGCGACGAAATCCGCCGCCATGCCGGGGGCGAGGGCGCCGATATCGTCCCGGTTCAGTACCCGGGCCCCGCCCAGGGTGGCGATTTCCAACGCTTCCCGCGCGGTCATGGCGGCGGGGCCGAAGCCGACCCTGGCCAGCAGCAGGGCCTGACGCACCTCGCCCAGCATGTTGCCACCATCGTTGGAGGCGGAGCCGTCGACGCCGAGGCCGACGCAGACGCCCCGGTCCCGCATCTTGCGGATGGGCGCGATGCCCGAAGCGAGGCGCATGTTGGAACAGGGGCAATGGGCGACGCCCGTGCCGGTGCGGGCGAAGAGGTCGATGCCGGCATCGTCGAGCTGGACACAATGGGCGTGCCAGACATCGGGCCCGACCCAGCCCAGATCCTCGGCATATTCCGCAGGGGTCATGCCGAAATTCTCGCGGCTATAGGCGATGTCGTTCACATTCTCGGCCAGATGGGTGTGCAGCGAGACGCCGTAGGCCCGCGCCAGTTTCGCCGCTTCCCGCATCAGGTCGCGGCTGACCGAGAAGGGCGAGCAGGGCGCGACCGCGATCCGCAGCATCGAGAAGCGGGCGGGATCGTGCCAGGTCTCGATCAGGCGGGCGGCATCCTTCAGGATCGCCCCCTCCTCCTCGACGACGCTGTCCGGCGGCAATCCGCCCTTGGAGACACCGACGCTCATGGCGCCGCGACAGGCGTGGAAGCGCATCCCGATATCCATCGCCGCCTCGATCGAATCCTCCAGCCGGCAACCATTCGGATAGATATAGAGGTGATCGCTCGAGGTCGTGCAGCCGGAGAGCAGCAACTCCGCCATGGCCAGCCGGGTCGAGACCCGGATCATCTCCGGCGTCAGCCTGGCCCACAGCGGATAGAGGCTGGTGAGCCAGCCGAAAAGCTCGGCGTCCTGCGCCCCCGGCACCACCCGCGTCAGGCTCTGATACATATGGTGATGGGTGTTCACCAGGCCGGGGATAAGGATGTGTCCAGCGAGGTCGATCACTTCGTCCGCCGTGGCCGGCAATTCATCGGTCGGGCCGACGGCGGTGATGCGGCCGTCTTCGGCGAACAACCCGCCCCCCGCGATCTCCCTTCGTGCCGGATCCATGGTCACGAGGACATTTGCGTTCCGGATCAGCAGGGTTTTCGCCATGAAATTACAAACTCCATACGACTTTGGTCAAAATCATGCAGGGATGCACCAGAGCCATGCGATAGCGCAATGTGCGCTGGCGCCGTGTCCGCGCTAACTACGGCAAGGGCCGTACCCAGCGCGGCCCGTCCAGTACGCATGGAGCATGGCATGGTCAGCGATCGTATCAGAATGGCGAGCCTCCGGGACAAGATCGTCTCGGCCGAGGAAGCGGCGAGCTACATCAAGGACGGCATGGTCGTCGGCATGAGCGGCTTCACCCGCGCGGGCGAAGCCAAGGCGGTGCCCATGGCCCTGGCGGATCGCGCCCGGCGGGAGCCGATGAAGATCACCCTGATGACCGGCGCCTCGCTCGGCAATGATCTCGACAAGACCATGGCCGAGGCCCATCTCCTGTCGCGCCGGATGCCGTTCCAGTCCGACCCTGCCCTTCGCCGCGAAATCAACGACGGCGAGGTGATGTTCATCGATCAGCATCTGTCCGAGACGGTGGAGTTGCTGCGCTCGCGCCAGATCCGGCCGATCGATGTCGCGGTGATCGAGGCGATCGCCATCACCGAGAGCGGCGGCATCGTGCCGACGACCTCGGTCGGCAATTCGGCGACCTTCGCCATCCTGGCGGAAAAGGTCATCGTCGAGATCAACGTGAACCAGACCATGGCGCTTGAAGGCGTGCACGACATCTATATCCCGTCGCGCCGGCCGCACCGCCAGCCGATCCCCATCACCAACCCGGACGACCGGCCGGGGCTCGGCTATATCCCGGTCGATCCGGCCAAGATCGTCGCCATCGTCGAGACCGGCAAGAAGGACTCGACCTCCAACATCCTCGACCCGGACGACGAGACCGAGGCCATCGCCCGCCACCTGACCCGTTTCTTCGAGGGCGAGGTCGCCGCCGGCCGTCTCGGCCTGTCGCTCCAGCCGCTGCAGGCCGGCATCGGCACCATCGCCAACGCCGTGCTGCACGGTTTCATCGACAGTCCGTTCAAGGACCTGACGATGTATTCCGAGGTGTTGCAGGATAGCACCTTCGACCTCATCGACGCCGGCAAGATGCTCTTCGCCTCGGGCTCCTCGATCACCCTGTCCAAGGCGCGGGACGAGGCGGTGATGCCGAATTTCGCCCGCTACCGCGACAAGCTGGTGCTGCGGCCGCAGGAAATCTCCAACCATCCGGAAGTCATCCGCCGCCTCGGCATCATCGCCATCAACACGGCGCTGGAAGCCGATATCTATGGCAATGTGAATTCCACCCATGTGAACGGCACGCATATCATGAACGGCATCGGCGGCTCGGGCGATTTCGCCCGCAACGCCTATCTGTCGGTCTTCGTCACCAAGTCGATCGCCAAGGGCGGCGCGATCTCGTCGATCGTGCCCTTCGTCTCCCATGTCGATCACTGCGAACACGACGTCGACCTGATCGTGACCGAGCAGGGCCTCGCCGATCTGCGCGGCCTCGCCCCGCGCGAGCGGGCGAAGCTGATCATCGAGAATTGTACCCATCCCGATTACCGCCCGGCCCTGCAGGCCTATTACGACGAGGCGGTGAAGCGCGGCGGCCAGACCCCCCATTGCCTGGAAAAGGTCTTCGCCTGGCACCTCGCCTACAAGGACAAGGGCACGATGAAGGCGGCGTTCTGAACGCCGCCTTCGACGATCAGTAGCGGCCGATGGTGACGCGGCCTTCGGCGAGAATGTCCTCGTTGCCGTCGACCGCCTTCACCACGGCGAAGTAACCATGGTCATTGCCGCCGGAACAGGGCGGCAGATAGCCGGGCCTTGCATAGCTGCCGGTGGCCCGGTTCTTCTGCGCGATCCGAACGCCCGGGGGCATGTCCCGGCTCTCCCCCGGGACGGCGGGCAGCACGGCCGCGCCCGGGCCGGCGGTAAAGGCGATGATGCCGTGGCCGCCGTCATAGGACAGGTCGTAATAGTCGTCGTCGTTGAATTCGACCAGCACCTCGACGGTGCCGGCGGGCAGGCCCTCGACCTTGAGGGCCGGGGTCATCGGCGACTGGCCGCCGAATTTGGTGCATTGCTGGCCGGCGGGGATCTTGTCCCCGGTCCAGGCCGGATCGGCCAGCGAAACGCTCAATGGCGCCGTCTCGGCCCGGGGCTCCCCCACCCGTGGCAACCCCGCCAGCGCAAGCCCCGCGACGACCGTGAAGACCGTTTTCATGGGCGAACTCATGATCCCCCTCCCCTTCAATCGCGGGATCATGGTGCGGGTGGCGGCGGCGCTCGTCCACCCCCGAAATCAGGCATCGAGCTCAAATATGCGCGGCGAAGGCGAAGGCTTCGGGGCGCTTGATCTCGATCTCGACGAAGGCCATGGGCGCGGCGCCGCCGTTCATCACATCGTGGCGCACGCCCGCCGGGCGCTGATAGGTGTCGCCCGCCTTGCGCGGCAGGTCGTTCACCCGCTCGCCGTCATGAACCCGCATGGTGCCATCGGTGATCATGACGACGAAATAGGGCCAGCCATGCTCGTGCCAGCCGGTCACGGCGCCGGGCGCGAAGTCCCAGCGCGTGATCCGCACATTCTCATCCTCGGTCTGCAAGGTCGGCACGGCCGGGATATCGCATTTGAAGGCCATGGGATCAGGCCAGCGCCGTGATGGCGTCGTTGATCGCGTTCATCAGCCCGTCGATATCCTGCTGGGTCGAGATGAAGGGCGGCGCGAGCTGGATCGTGTCGCCGCCGTAACGCACATAATAACCCGCGTCCCAGCATTTCATCGAGATCTGATAGGGCCGAAGCGCCGGCGCGCCCGGCGCCGCCTCGATCTGCAACGCACCGGCGAGGCCGAAGTTGCGGATGTCGGTGATGTATTTCAGGCCCTTCAACCCGTGGATCGCTTCCTCGAAATAGGCGGCGAGCTGGCGCGCGCGCTCCGGGATGCGGTCCTTCTCGAAAATCTCCATGGCGGCGAGGCCGGCGGCGCAGGCCACGGGATGCCCCGAATAGGTGTAACCATGGGGGAATTCGACCAGATAGTCCGGCCCGCCCGCCGCCATGAAAGTGTCGTAAATCTCCTTGGTGGCGATGACCGCGCCCATGGGCACGGTGCCATTGGTCAGGCCCTTGGCGACATTCATGATGTCGGGCGTCACACCAAAGGCATCGGCGCCGAAATTATAGCCGGTGCGGCCGAAACCCGTGATCACCTCGTCGAAGATCAGCAGGATGCCGTGCTTGTCGCAGAGCTGGCGCAGGCGCTGGAGATAGCCCTTGGGCGGCACCACGACACCGGCGGAACCCGAGAAGGGCTCGACGATCACGGCCGCGATGTTGGAGGCATCATGCAGGGCGACGATTTCCTCGAGCGCGTCGGCCAGTTGCACGCCGCCCGTCTCCGGCAGGCCCTTCGAGAAGGCGTTTTCCGGCAGCAGCGTGTGGGGAAGGTGATCGGTATCGAGCAGCGTGCCATAGAGCTTGCGGTTGCCGCCGATGCCGCCGAGGCTCATGCCGCCGAAGTTGACGCCGTGATAGCCCTTGGCCCGGCCGATCAGCTTGGTCTTGGTCGGCTGCCCCTTCAGCCGCCAATAGGCCCGCGCCATCTTCAGCGAGGTGTCGGCGGATTCCGACCCCGAGCCGGTGAAGAAGACATAATCGAGCCCGTCCGGCGTCAGGCTGGCGACCTTGTTGGCGAGCTGGAAGGCGCCCGGATGGCTGAACTGGAAGCCGGGGCCGAAATCGAGTTCCGAGATCTGGCGCGACACCGCGTCGACGATTTCCTTGCGGCGGTGCCCCGAACCCGTGCACCACAGGCCCGACAGGCTGTCGTAGATCCGGCGGCCTTGCGCATCGGTGTAATGGCAGCCATCGGCCGCCGTGATCATGCGCGGATTGTCCTTGAACTCGCGGTTGGCGGTATAGGGCATCCAATAGGCTTCGAGGTCGTCGCGGGACATCCCCGCGGCCTTGACCGGATCGAACAGCGTCATCACGGAACTCCATGGCGGTTGCCTTCAGGATGCGCCCTGGCTTACGCTCGTCAAATCCTCAAGTATTTTCATTCAGTTCAAGGATCGTTGACCCATGGCGCGAAAGCGGGCAGCGGCCCTGCCCCCGGTCGGCGATATCGAGATCCGCCTGCTGCGCATTTTCCACGCGGTGGTCGAATGCGGCGGCTTCACTGCGGCGGAGGTCGAGCTGAACATCGGCCGCGCCGCCATTTCCATGCATATGGCCGACCTCGAGAAACGCCTGGGCCTGCGCCTGTGCAGCCGGGGTCGGGCCGGCTTTGCCCTGACCGAGGAAGGGCGGCAGGTCCATGAGGCGTGCCTGCGCCTGTTCTCGGCGCTGGAGAATTTCCGGGGCGAGGTCGATACGCTGCACGCCCGGCTGCGCGGCCCGCTCGACATCGGCATCATCGACAATCTGGTGACCATGCCCCGGATGCAGGTGACCGATGCCCTGGCCGCCCTCAAGACCCAGGGGCCGGACGTCCGGGTGAACATCCGCATGATCCCGCCCGGCGATATCGAGCGCGGCGTCCTCGACGGTAGCCTGCATGTCGGGGTGACCCCGGCGCTGCGCATCCTGCCCGGCCTCGATTACCGCCCGCTCTATGGCGAGGATTCGCTGCTCTACTGCGGCGCCGGCCATCCGCTTTTCGCCCTGGCCGATGGCGCCATCAGCGACGAGATGATCGAAAAGGCCGAGGCGGTGGCGCCGACCTATGCCCAGACCCTGGAAGCCCGCGCCCTGCACCGACCCTTGCGCACGACGGGCACGGCGACCGACCGCGAAGGCGTCGCCTTCCTGATCCTGACCGGGCTCTATATCGGCTATCTGCCGACCCATTACGCCCAACTCTGGGTCGACCAGGGGCGGATGCGGGCCCTGCGGCCGGACGACTACCGCTATGTCACCGAATTCCGCATCGTGACCCGGAAGGGCGGCCGGCCCAACCTGATCCTGAAGACCTATCTGGACCTTCTCTGGCGCCCGGCGGCCGAGCCCGTGGTTGCATGGCGAAAGCCGCCCCCCTAAACTGACGACCTTCGGTTGCCGTGGGGGAAGACGTGGCGCAGATCAGCAATTATCGCGGCATCCTGTCCGGCTATACCCTGAGCGCGCCTTACGGCGAGCTGACGCCGGGCCGCTCCGCCATCGTCACCTTCGCTTTTCCGACGGTGATTCCGGCCCATGTCGCCGCCGAGTCCAGCGCCGCCGCCATTGCCTCCTGGCGCGCCTTCACCGCGACCGAAGCCTCCGCCGCCCGGGCCGCGCTTCAGGTCTGGGCCGATGTCAGCGGCCTGACCTTCGTCGAGGTCAAGGGCGGCGACGCCGACATCCTGTTCAACAAGATGGATTTCGACCTGACCGATGCGAGCGATGCCGCCGCCTATGCCTATTATCCGCTGATCTATGACACCGGCGATGGCACGCTGACGTCGGAGGCGATCGGCAGCGATGTCTTCCTCAACACCGATCTCGTCTTCAGCGCGAGCGAATTGAAGCACGTCCTGCTGCATGAGATCGGCCATGCCATCGGCCTGAAGCACCCCTTCGACACCGAGGACGGCAATCCCGACACGCTCACCGCGGCGACCGACGACGGCGCCCACACGGTGATGACCTATAACGACTATTTCCCCCGGCTCGGCAGCTTCGATCCGCAGGCGGCCCAGGCGATGTATGGCGTCACGGATGCGGCCAATCTTGCGTCCTGGTCCTGGAATGCCACCACGAGGGTTCTGACCCAGACCGGCACCGCCGCCGCCAATACGATCTATGGCACGGCCACCCTCGACATGATCAACGGCGGCGCCGGCGACGACGAACTCCAGGGCTTTGGCGGTAGTGACACGTTGCAGGGCGGCAGCGGCAACGACAGGCTGTTCGGCGGTGATGGCGACGACCTGTTCCCACGCCCGGCCGGCGGCGACGTGATCGACGGCGGTGACGGCCTCGACGCCCTCGATCTTTCCGGCGTGACGACCGCCATTACCATGACGCCCCTGTTCGACGCCGACTATCGTTACGCGATCACCTTTGGTTCGGAGCTGATCCGGATTTTCTCGGTCGAGGACATCAGGGGCGGCTCGAGCACGGATACGCTCGGCGCCTACAGCCACGCGGGCTACGATGGCGGTTTCTCGCTTTTCGGCAATGGTGGCAACGACAAGCTGGTGGTCAGCCTGGGCAACGACCGGCTGGATGGCGGTAGCGGCACCGATACCGCGTTCCTCGACAGTGCCTCCAGCGCCGCGGTGGTCAACCTTGCCTCGACAGCGGCGCAGCGCGTGGGCAGCAGCCGCGACAGTTTCCTCAATATCGAGAATCTCGTCGGGACCGCCTATAACGACACGCTGACCGGCACGGACGCCAAGAACAGTTTCTTCGGCGGCAATGGGGTCGACAAGCTTTCGGGTGGTGGCGGCGTCGACAGGCTCGACGGTGGCGACGGCAACGACCGTCTGACCGGCGGCGAGGGGCGCGATATCTTCGTCTGGGGCGCCGATACGTCAGCCCGCCTCTACATCGGCGACAAGGACACGATCACCGATTTCGGGCATGACATCGACCGCATCGACCTGCGCGGCATCAACATCAACGAAGGTTATGGCGGCGCGGCCGACAATTTCACCTGGATCGGCGATCAGGCCCTGACCGGCGCCGCTGGCGAATTGCACTACCGCTACAGCAGCGGCAACACCCTGGTCGAAGGCACGCTGCATTCCTCCAGCGAGCGCTTCACCATCGTTCTGACCGGGATCGTCACCCTCGACCGGGGCGACTTCATCCTGGCCTGAAGTTCAGCGGGCTAAGAGCGCGGCAACCGCGTCCGCGTCGATCGCCGGCACCACCCGGCCCTTGCGCCCTTCCATGGTCTCCGCCGCCAGCATGGCATTGACCACCGCCTCCTCGACGCTCTCGACCACCGCCATGTAGAGCGGATCGAGATCGTCGTTGGTCACGGCCTGGAGCGACAGCAAGGGCGGCTCCGGCAAAGGCCCCGGATCGTTGGCGGTCGAGAAGGCGAGGAAGATATCGCCCGATGAATTGCCCGACGGCGTGCCGTTCCGGCCGATGCCGATGGCGGCGCGGCGGGCCATGCGCTCCAGCTGGCCGGGCAGCAGCGGCGCGTCCGTGCCGATGATGGCGATGATCGAGCCGGTCTCCTTCGACCAGATCGGCTCGGGCGGCAACACCTCGCCCACCCGGACGCCGCAGATTTCCAGCCAGGGCCCCCGGCCGTGATTGGCCTGGACGAGGACGCCGACCGTGTAGCTGCCGGCCCGCACCGTCACGAGGCGCGAGGCGGTGCCGGTACCGCCCTTGTATTCATAGGTGATCATGCCGGTGCCGCCGCCGACATTGCCTTCCGCGACCGGCCCGGTGGAGGCCGCGTCGATCGCGGCCATGGCATGGGCTTCCGTCACATGCAGCCCGCAGAGATCATTCAGCCAGCCGTCGTAAGTCTCCCCCACCACGGGCAGCAACCAGAGGCCATCCGCCTGCTCGGGGAAACGCTGCATCATCCAGCGGATGAGACCGTGGTGGACGATGCCGATGGACGCCGTGTTGGTGATGGCGATCGGCCCCGAGGCCCAGCCGCCATCCCGCACCCAATGACTGCCGGTCAATTCGCCATTGCCGTTCATGGAAAACACCCCGGCCCAGACGGGATGCAGCAGGTCACCCACGGGCCGGGGCAGGATCGCCGTGACACCCGTATGGATATGCAAATCGGGATCGTTCAGCGTGGTGAAACCGACGGCGACGCCCGGCACGTCGGTGATCGCATTCAGCGGCCCGGTCACGCCCCGGAAGGGCAGGCCCAGCCCCCGGCCGCGCCGGCGGCCGTTCGGTGAATGGGTGATCGGGTCCAGCGGCGACATGTCGACTCTCCGAGGCAGAAGGCCCCGCATTGAAGCCCGAAGCGGCCCCGCTTTGCTAGTCCCAGTGCCGCGCCGCGCCCAGGGCCGCCGCCATGAAATCGATGAAGACGCGGACGCGGGGCGCCAGCAGCCGGGCGGACGGATAGACGGCCTGGATCGCGGCGGCGGGGGCGCGCCAGTCGTTCAGCAAAGGCACGAGGCGGCCGGCGTCGATATCCTCGGCCACGTCCCAGATCGATTTCAGCACGATGCCGGCCCCGGCGAGGGCCGCGGCATGGGCGACCTCGCCGTCATTGGCGATCACGGCGGCGTCGAGCGGAATGGTGACCTGCTCCCCGCCGCCGACCGGATCGAGGCGGATCGCGGTGGGCGCCGGATCACCCATCAGGATCACCCGGTGACGCAGCAGATCGGCGGGCGCCAGCGGCGCGCCGAAACGGGCGAGATAGGCGGGCGCGGCGCAGAGCACGCGGCGGTTGGGGGCGAGCTGGCGCATGACCAGGCTGGAATCCGGCAGGCTGGCCTGGCGGATCGCGACATCGATCCCTTCCTTCACCAGGTCGAGTACCGCATCGGTGACGATCACCTGCACCCGAAGGCGCGGATAAAGTTCGGCGAGGGCGGCCAGGCGGGGGGCGATCTGGCGCCGGCCGAAGGCGGCGGTACAGGTGACGCGCAGCAACCCTTCGACGGCGCCCTTGCGCGCCTGCACCGACTCCTCCGCCTCGGCGACATCGGCGAGGATGCGGCGGCAGCGTTCGAGAAACACCGCGCCCTCGTCGGTCAGGCTGAGGCGCCTCGTGGTGCGGTTCAACAGGCGCGTGCCCAGCCGCGCTTCCAGCCGGGCCAGCCGCTTGGACACGACCGCCAGCGACAGGCCAAGGCCGCGCCCGGCGGCGGACAGGCTGCCTTGCTCGACGCAGGCGGCGAAAATGCTGATGTCCGTCAGGCTTTCCAGCGGTCCCATTCTCAACCCATAGGCAAGAGTGAATTGCCGTTGGCGATTATTCTCAACATTTCCAGAAAGGTCCATCGTCACGCCACGTCAACCAATGGAAACCCCACATGTTTGATCTCTCTGGACAATCCGTGCTCGTCATCGGCGGCAGTTCCGGCATCGGCCGGGCAACCGCCGAGGCCGCCAAGTCGCTGGGCGCCGCTGTCACCATCGCCGCCCGCAACCCGGAAAAGCTGGCGGCCGTGGCGGCGGAGCTCGGCGTCGCCGGCGCCCCGCTCGACACGACCGACAATGCCGCGGTCGAAGCCTTCTTCGCTTCGGCGCCCGTCTTCGATCATGTCGTCGTCAGCGCGGCGGCGACGAAGTCCGGCCCTGTCCGCGTGCTGCCGCTGGAGGCGGCGCGGGCGGCGATGGAATCCAAATTCTGGGGCGCCTATCATGTCGCCCGGTCGGCCAGGATCGCGCCCCATGGCTCCCTCACCTTCATCACCGGCTATCTGAGCCAGCGGCCGAGCGCGGCGGCGACCACCCAGGGCGCGATCAACGCGGCGCTGGAAGCGCTGGCCCGGGGCCTCGCCCTCGAACTCGCGCCCGTCCGGGTCAACGCCGTCTCGCCCGGGCTGGTCGATACGCCGGTCTGGTCCGGCCTCGCGCCCGAGGCGAAGGCGGCGATGTTCGCCCAGGCGGCGGCCCGCCTGCCCGCCCGGATCACCGGCAAGCCCGAACATATCGCCCTGCAGGTGATCGCGGCCCTGCTCAATCCCTATATGACCGGCACCACCAGTTTCATCGACGGCGGCGGCCTGATCGCCTGACGGAGGAAAAACCCATGCATATTGACCTGACCGGCAAGACCGCGCTCGTTTCCGGCTCGACCGCCGGCATCGGCAAGGCCATCGCCACCGGCCTCGCCGCCAGCGGCGCCCGTGTCGCCATCAACGGCCGTGGCGCGTCCCGCGTCGACGCCGCCATCGCCGACATCGCGAAGGCGGTCCCGGGCGCGCAGCTGATCGCGGCCCCCGGCGACGTCTCGACCGCCGAGGGTGTCGCCGAGGTGCTGGCCGCCGTGCCCAAGGTGGATATCCTCGTCAACAACACCGGCATTTTCGAGCCTTCGGGCTTCTTCGACATCTCGGACGACGACTGGCGCCGTTTCTTCGACGTGAATGTCCTGTCGGGCGTTCGGCTGGCGCGGGCCTATATGCCCGGGATGCTCTCGGCGAACTGGGGACGGATCGTCTTCATTTCCTCGGAATCGGCGCTGCATATCCCGCCCGAGATGATCCACTACGGCGTCAGCAAGACGGCGCAGCTAGCGGTCGCGCGCGGCCTCGCGGAATTGACCGCGGGCACCGGCGTCACGGTGAATTCGGTCCTGCCCGGGCCTACCCGCTCGGACGGGGTCGAGGATTTCCTGCAGTCGATGGCGGCGGGGGCCGGCCAGTCGGTCGACGAGTTCGCCGCCGGCTTCGTTCGCCAGCTGCGGCCGACCTCGCTCCTCCAGCGCTTCGCCACGGTCGAGGAAGTCGCCAACATGGTGGTCTATGCCTGCTCGCCCCAGGCCTCCGCCACCAATGGCGCGGCGCTGCGGGTCGAGGGCGGCATCGTGCGCACCATCGCCTGAGCATCGCGCGCGACATAGTCCGTCAGCGCCCGGCCCAGGACCTCGAAGACGGCGGCGATGCGCCGGCTGGCCCGCAGGTCCTCGTGACAGACGAGCCAGACCGGCAGCATCGGCCGGAACAGGTCGGGCAGCACGGGCACGAGCCCGGCTGCCGCCCATATGCGCTAAGTTAAGGTCTGAAGTTTACGTTTTCGGTGTGCTTCGAAGAGCTGCCTTTCAATTTTCCGGATGCTGCCGGCGAGGCGGTGCAGGGAGATGGCGCCGAGGACGTGCTGACGGA
>NZ_JBAQRT010000150.1:0-11433 GCF_049306435.1 Zavarzinia sp. | reverse complement strand
AGATCGCCCGGCCCAGGCCGATTACGCCGCCCTCGCCGCCGAAGCCTTCGGCCTTCGCGAGGCCGCGGGCGCGCCCCGGGTGGTGCTGGCGGAGGCGGGCACGGGCATCGGCAAGACCCTGGGCTATATCGCGCCCGCCATCGTCTGGGCGCGCAAGAACCGGGCGCCGGTCTGGCTGTCGACCTATACCAAGAACCTGCAGCGCCAGCTCGACCGGGAACTCTCCCGCCTCTACAAGGATCCGGCGGTGAAGGCGCGCAAGGCCGTCATCCGCAAGGGCCGGGAAAATTACCTGTGCCTCCTCAATCTCGAGGAAGTGGCGGGGCCGGGCGGCATCGCCCCCGGGGTTTCGGCGACGGCGATCGGCCTCGTCGCCCGCTGGGCGCGGTACACCCGCGACGGCGACATGGTGGGCGGCGATTTCCCGACCTGGGCGATCGAATTGCTGCAGGGCGCGCGGCTCGCCGCCCTGACCGACCGGCGCGGCGAATGCATCCATTCCGCCTGCGCCCATTTCCGCAAATGCTTCATCGAACGCAACCGGGCGCGCGCCAAGGCGGCGGAAATCGTCGTCGCCAACCATGCCCTCGTCATGATCCAGGCGGCGCTGGCCAGCGAGGCGGCCGACCTGCCGTCGCGCTATGTCTTCGACGAGGGCCATCACGTCTTCGAGGCGGCGGATGGCGCCTTTTCCGCCCAGTTGACCGGAGCAGAGGCGGCGGAAATGCGCCGCTGGGTGCGCGGCGCCGAGGCGGGGCACCGCCGCGCCGGCCGGGGCCGCGGCATCGACCGAAGGCTGGGTGATCTGATCGGCGGCGACGAATCGGCGGAAACGGCGCTGGCCGATGTTCGCCATGCCGCCGCCCAGTTGCCGGGCGAGGGCTGGGCCGCCCGGGTCGCCGGGGGCGAAGGCAATGGCCCGGTGGAGCGGTTGCTCGCCGAAATTCGCCGTTTCGTCACCGCGCGCGCGACGGACCGGCAAAGCCTCTTCGCGCTGGAAGCCCCGGTGATCGAGCCGCCGGCGGAGCTGGTCTCCGCCGCCCTCGATGTCGATGCCCTGCTGCGCCGCCTGGTCGAGCCGGCGGCGGCGCTGAAGGCGCGGCTGGCGACCCGTCTCGACGAGGAGGCGGAAGATCTCGACACGCCGACCCGCCTGCGGCTGGAAGCGGGCATCCGCAGCCTCGACCGCCGGGTGGTGCAGCCGGTCAATGCCTGGCGCTCCATGCTGCGGACCCTGGGCGAGGAAACGCCCGAGCAATTCGTCGACTGGATGGCGATTGAGCGCGAGCGCGGGCAGGACGTCGACGTCGGCCTGCACCGCCACTGGCTCGACCCGACGGTGCCCCTGACCGGCGCCCTGTTCGAGCGAGCGCACGGCGTCCTCGTCACCTCGGCGACCCTGCGCGACAGCGGCCCCAGCCTCGCCGACGACTGGCAGGCGGCGGAAGCGCGCACCGGGGCGGCCCATCTGATCCTGCCGGCGAAGCGGGCCAGTTTCGCCTCGCCCTTCGATTATGCCGCCGAGTCCCGGGTGCTGATCGTCAATGACGTGCGCCGCGACGAGCCGGACGAGGTCGCCGCCGCCTATCGCAGCCTGTTCCTGGCCGCGGGCGGCGGGGCGCTGGGACTTTTCACCGCGGTCGAGCGGCTGCGCCGGGTCCATGCAAGGATCGAGGCGCCGCTCGACGCGGCCGGCCTGCGGCTCTATGCCCAGCATATCGATCCGATGGATGTCGGCACCCTGGTCGATCTGTTTCGGGCGGAGGAAAACGCCTGCCTGCTGGGCACCGACGCGGTGCGCGACGGGGTCGACGTGCCGGGGCGGGCGCTTCGCCTCATCGTCTTCGACCGGGTGCCCTGGCCAAGGCCCAGCCTGCTGCACCGGGCGCGGCGCGACGCCTTCGGCGGCGCGACCTATGACGACATGTTGGTGCGTTTCCGCCTGCGCCAGGCCTTTGGCCGCCTGATCCGCCAACAGGGGGACCGGGGCGTCTTCGTTCTTCTGGACGGCATGACGCCCAGCCGCCTGTTGCCCGCCTTTCCGCCCGGCGTGCCGGTCGAGCGGGTGGGGCTGGCGACGGCGGTCCAGAGGGTACGCGATTTTCTTGGGCCGGATGGCGCCTTGCCGTCCGGCGGGTGATCCTCTATTCCTGCCGACCGAGAGTGCAGAGACAGGGACAATCAAAACCATGACCGAACGCATCAGCGCCCAAGACGCCTTGATCTGGGTGATGGTCTGCGTCGCCGCCGCCGACGGCAACATGACCGATGCCGAACTGCACACGATCGGCGAGATCGTGAAGACCCTGCCGGCCTTCAAGGGCTACGACGTCAACCGCCTGCCCGATTCCGCCCGGGCCTGCGGCGCCATGCTTCATGCCCCCAAGGGCATGGAAGAGGTGATGAGGATGATCGGTGGCGGCTTGCCGGTCGAAGCCCATGACACGGCCTATGCCCTGGCTTGCGAGCTGGCGGCGGTCGATGCCAAGCTGGAAATCTACGAGGCCCGCCTGTTGCAGATCGTGCGCGGCGGCCTGAAGGTCGACCGGCTGACCGCCGTCGCCATCGAGCGCGCGGTGCAGGCCCGCTACCGCCGGATCTGACCGGCGGGCAGGGCGGCGGCCGCCGCCCCGCCGCCTTCGCCTCAGCGGTTGGGCTGGGGCGTCACGCGCAGGTAAGGCTTCAGCGCCTTGTAGCCCCTGGGGAATTTCTCCGCGATCAACGCAGGGTCCTGCAGCGAGGGGACGATGATCACGTCATCGCCGTCCTTCCAGTTCACCGGCGTCGCCACCGAATAGCCATCGGTCAGCTGCAGCGAGTCGATGACCCGCAGGATCTCGTCGAAATTCCGCCCGGTCGAGGCCGGATAGGTCAGCGACAGGCGCAGCTTCTTCTTCGGATCGATGATGAAGACCGAACGCACGGTCAGCGTGTCATTGGCGTTCGGGTGGATCATGTCGTAGAGGTCGGAGACCTTGCGGTCCGTGTCCGCCAGGATCGGGTAGTTGATCGCCGTCCCTTGCGTCTCGGCGATGTCGCCGACCCAATTTCTGTGGCTGTCCACGGAATCGACCGACAGGGCGAGGACCTTCACGTTCCGCTTGTCGAATTCGGGCTTCAGCTTCGCCGTGTAGCCGAGTTCGGTGGTGCAGACCGGGGTGAAATCCTTCGGGTGAGAGAACAGGATGCCCCAGCTCGATCCCAGCCAGTCGTGAAAATGGATCGGGCCTTCGGTCGAGTCCTGCGTGAAATCGGGCACGATATCGCCGAGCCTGAGCGTCATCTGACAGTCTCCATGTGCAGCTAGGGTGGCGCGATGCGGCCACCGCCCCGATATCTGATACAATTCACATGGATGATTCAATGTCTATTATATATTACATAGAATTTATGGTTTATTGAGACTATTGGCCGCGCTATCCATCATGGCCCCGGCGCGGCTATGCTGTGACGGCCGCCGCCCTGGCGCCTGTCCCCGCCGGACCTGACTGTTTCTCCACACGGGATCACCGATGAAGACGATCATTCTCCTGCGTCACGCCAAGTCGAGCTGGGGCGAAGCCTCGGTCGAGGATTTCGACCGCTCGCTCAACCAGCGGGGCGAGCGCGCGGCCTCCCTGGTCGGGCAGTTCCTGCGGCACGAGGGGCTGCACCCCGATATCGTCCTGTGTTCCGCGGCGCGGCGCACCCGCGAGACCCTGGTCCGGGTGCAGGGCGCCTTCGGCGAGGACGTGCCGGCGCTGATCGAGCGGGAACTCTATCTCGCCTCGGCGACGACGCTGCTGGACCGGCTGCGCCGATTGTCGGACGATGCCGACCGGGTTCTCGTCATCGGCCATAATCCGGGGCTGGAGGATCTGGCCGCCACCCTGATCGAGCCGCAGGGCACGCCGCTCGAGGAAAAGCTGGCGATGAAATATCCGACCGCCGGTCTTGCCGTCATTTCGGCCGATATCGGCCGCTGGCACGACCTGAAGAAGCGAAGCTGCAAGCTCGACCTGTTCGTCATTCCGAAGGATCTTGTGTGATGGGTTCCGAAACCGAGCTGAAACTGGCGGTGGCGCCCGAGGATCTGCCGAAGGTCCGCCGCCTTGCCCTGCTCAGCCGGGGGAGCCTCGAGCCCGCGGCGACCAAGCATCTGAAGACCATCTATTTCGATACGGCCGACCGCCAGCTGGCCGCCGCCAAGATCACCCTTCGCGTGCGCGAGGACGGCCGGCGTCTCATTCACGGCGTCAAGGTCCCGCACAAGAGCCTGGCCGGCCTTGCCACCCGCCGCGAGTGGGAAGTCGAAAGTCGCAGCCCCGTGCCCGATTTCGACGCCTTTCCGCCCGGCACGGTCGATACGGTACTGGATACAAAGGCCCTATCCGCTGATCGGCTGGAAGCCGCCTTCGAAACCGACTTCCGCCGTTCGGTGCGTCGCCTTGCCCTTGGCACCGGCGGCGAGGTCGAAGTCGCGGTCGATGAGGGGGTGATCCGCGCCGCCGGCAAGGGCGAGGTGCCGATCTCGGAACTTGAATTCGAGCTGAAATCGGGTGAGCCGGCGGATCTCTTCGCCCTTGCCCTCGCGGTCGCCGAACAGGTGCCCCTTCGCGTCCTCGTCGCCTCCAAGGCGGAACGCGGCGCGCGCCTCGCCGCCGGCACGCTGGCGGCGCCGGCCAAGGCACCGCGCCTCGATATCGAGGCCGGCGAGACCACGAGCGATGCCTTCGGTCGCATCGTCACCGATTGCACCAGCCACTGGCTGGCCAATGTCGAAGCCGTGGCCGACGGCAGCAACGTCGAGGGCGTGCATCAGATGCGCGTCGCCCTGCGCCGGCTGCGCTCGGGTTTCAAGCTGTTCCGCAAGGTGCTGGGACCCGAGCCGTCACGCGCCCTGTCGGACGAGGTGAAATGGCTGGCCGGCAGCCTCGGCCCCGCGCGGGACTGGGATGTCTTCATCGGCGATGTCGCCGGCCCGGTGTTCGAATCCCTCGGCCCCGACGCGCGCTTCGACCGCGTCCTGCTGCAGGCGGAGGCCGAACGGCGCCTCGGCTATGGCATCGCCTGGCGCGCCATCGAGGATGAGCGGCACACCCGCCTCGCGCTGTCGCTCGGGCGCTTCGTCGCGGCCCGCGAATGGCGCGAGGATGGCGATGCCAAGCGTCTCGACGAGAGTGTGAAATCCTTCGCGGCGGAGACGCTGGACCGCCATTTCAGGCAGGTCCGGCGCAGCGGCCGGCACATCATGGCGCTCGAGCCCGAGGCGCTTCATGCCCTGCGCATCGAGATCAAGCGCCTGCGCTATGCCCTCGAATTCTTCGGCTCGCTGTTCGACGGGCGGGAAGTGCGGCGTTTCCTCGACGGGCTGGCGGGGTTGCAGGATTTCCTCGGCAATCTCAACGATCTCTCGGTCGCCCAGCGGCTGATCACCACGCTCGGCAAGGCCGATGCCGGCCGCGCCTATGCCGAAGGCGTGCTGACCGGTTTTTACGGCGCCTCGCTGGAGCGCAAACGCAAGAGCCTGCGCAGCCAGTGGGCCGAGGTCCTGGTGCAGGAGCGCTTCTGGCGCGACTGACCCGGCGTCGCAGTCAGGCCGCCTGAGGCGGCGGCCGGCGCTGCGGGTTCATCCAGGCTTCGAGCCGGGTCCAGGCCCGGGTCAGGATGAAGGTCAGCGCGAGATAGATCGCCGCGGCGTAGAGATAGATCTCGAACGAGAAGCTGCGGGCATAGGCCAGCTTGGTCTGGCCCATCAGGTCGAGGATGGTCACCACCATGGCGATGGCGCTGCCCTTGATCATCAGGATGATCTCGTTGCCATAGGCGGGCAGGGCGATGCGATAGGCGCCGGGCAGGATGATCCGGCGCAGCATCAGCCAGCGGTTCATGCCGAGCGCGCGGGCCGCCTCGATCTCGCCGGGCGGGATCGCCTCGATGCCGCCGCGCAGGATCTCGCCCGTGTAGGCGGCGGTGTTCAGGCTGAAGGCGATCAGCGTGCACCAATAGGCTTCGCGGAAGATGGGCCATAGCCCCGCGGATTCGAAGAAGGGCCGGAACTGGCCCGAACCGTAATAGATCAGGAAGATCTGCGCGAGCAGCGGCGTGCCGCGGAAGAAGAAGACATAGGAAACGGCCAGGGCGCGGAAGGGGGCGAATTTCGACTTCCGGGCCAGCGCGATCGGGATCGCCAGCAGGCCACCGATGGCCAGCGAGATGCCGACCATCTCGAGCGTGGTGCCGAGGCCCATGATCAGGCGCCAGCCGTATTTGTCCAGAAGCTCGACCTGGCCCTGGAAGACCGCGACGAACCAGGCCGCCGCCGACTGCAGGAACAGCAGGATGCCGTCGATGAAGGACGGCTCGGGCAGGAGAGCGGGGTCGACGGTATTGCTGCTCGGATCCATCGGTTTTCCCCTCAGGCCCGGCGCACGCCGCGCGAGGCCCAGCGCTCGATGCGGGTGGTCGCGATCATGGAAACCCCGGTGATGGCGAGATAGATCAGGCAGGCCACGCTGTAGAAGAAGAAGGGTTGCTTGGTCACGCCGACGGCGATGCTGGTCTTGCGCATCAATTCGTCGAGGGCGATGACCGAGACGAGGGAGGTGTCCTTGATCATGATCAGCCACAGGTTGCCGAGGCCGGGCATGGCGTAGCGCCAGACCTGGGGCAGCAGGATGCGCCTTATGGTCAGCCGGCGCGACATGCCGATGGCCCGCGCCGCCTCGAGCTGGCCCTTGGGCACGGCGAGAATGGCGCCGCGCAGCACTTCGGTCGAGAAGGCGCCGAAGACGAGGCTGAGGGCGACGACGCCCGCGCTGAACCCGTCGATCTGCACCGTGGTCGAGACGCAGATCCGCGCCGCGTCCTCGCCAAGGCCGATCAGGGCCAGCTTGTCGGGCAGGCCCGTGCCATCGCAGAGCAGCGGCAGGATGCCCGTCGACAGCAGGCCCTGCAGGCCGAACAGCAGGCCGTAATAGATCAGCATCAGGGTCAGCAGCTCGGGCAGGCCGCGGATCAGCGTCGTGTAGCCATTGCCGATGATGTTCAGCCATTTGTTCGGCGCGAGCTTGGCGCCCGCGCCAAGAAGGCCGATGGTGAGACCGATCGACAGGGAAATGACCGCCAGCTTCAGGGTCAGCTGAAGCCCGGTCCACAGATCGTCGCCCCAGCCACCCTTGCCGAAACTGATCAGGTCGATATAGAAGGTCGCGCCCGGCGCGATGTCGGCGACGACATCGTAGATCACGGTGCCGAGCCAGCCGAACACGGCACCCAGGATGTCGATCACGAAGCCCAGCAGCTGGCCGACCGGCCAGAAGATGAGGCCGAGCAACCACCACAACGCGCCGACGACAAGGGTGATGCCATGGACAAGGGCGATGACGGCGGCGAACAGCCAGCCGAGGACATCGCCGAATCCGGCGAGAAGGGGGGCGGCGGGGGCGGGGGCCATGACCGGACCGCCTAGAGGTGCTTGGCCAGGAACTGGCGGCAGCGCTCCGACGTCGGGCTGCGGAAGACCTGGGACGGCGGGCCTTCCTCCTCCACCTTGCCCTGGTGCAGGAACATCACCCGGCTGGAGACGTCGCGGGCGAAGGCCATTTCATGGGTGACCACCAGCATGGTGCGGCCTTCGTCGGCGAGGCTGCGCATGACCGCCAGGACTTCGCCGACCAGTTCGGGGTCGAGGGCCGAGGTCGGCTCGTCGAACAGCATGACGGCGGGATTCATCGCCAGCGCCCGGGCGATCGCCACCCGCTGCTGCTGGCCGCCGGACAGATGGGCGGGATAATAATTCCGTCGCTCGGCGAGACCGACCCGCTGCAACAGGGCCTCGGCCTCGGCCATGGCCTCGGTCCTGGATTTGCCGAGGACGTGGATCGGCGCCTCCATCACATTCTGCAGCACCGTCATGTGGGACCACAGATTGAAGCTCTGGAACACCATGCCGAGTTTCGAGCGGATACGGTCGACCTGACGCGGATCGGTCGGGATGTTGTGGCCGGACTTGTCGCGTTTCATCTGGATCAATTCGCCCTCGACGCGAATCTCTCCCGAATCGGGTGTTTCCAGAAGATTGATGCAACGCAGGAATGTGCTCTTCCCGGAGCCCGAAGCCCCGATCAGGGAAATGACGTCGCCCTTCACGGCCGAAACCGAAATCCCCTTCAGCACCTCGATATTGCCGAAGCGCTTGTAGACATTGTCTACCGCCAGCATCGCACCGTCCATGAACCCCGCCCGAACAGCCTGTCTATGACGGCAAGGCTAGTCGTTTCACGGCCATGCGCAAAGCCCAAACCCGAGCCGGCGCCGGATTCGCGGGCAGTCGGGTCGGCGTGGTGAAAAATCAGGCGGGATCGAAAATCAGGCGAGGTCGAAATTCTCGCCGCCGCCGTCCGTGGCCACCTTGGACAGGGCATTCATCATGACCGAGCGCAATTCGCTGATGGAATTGGGATTCTCGATGATGCCGATGACGCGCCGACGCGACGCGCGCGAGGCCATGTTCTGTCCCTGGTCGGTCAGCATGATGACGGGGGCGCGGGATCCCAGGCGTACCGCGCCGTCGATGACGACGGAGGAGGACCAGCCCTTCAGTTCCGCGTCGACCACGATCAGCTCGGGCCAGGTGCTCATGATATGGCGAAGGCCGGAATAGCCGTCGTGAGCGACGGTGACGGCGAAACCCCAGGACGACAGATGCTCGCGCAGATGCTTGCTGCGGTCGATGTCGCTGTCGACCAGCAATACCTGCGGTCCCTGGTGTGAATTGCCCGTCAATGCGTGTGCCATGTCGCCGCGCTTTCCATCACCACCGGTGCGCCCGGCAGTCACCCTGATTTGCCACCCTCCGGCCGTCACGTCTGATGTCCGGCCGGCCCCAGGGCGCTTATGTGCCCCGCAACTTTGAAGAACGGGGCGTCAGGGTCAAGGATCAAAGGCGCCATTTTCCCCCCGATTTCGGATGCGAGAAACGATCAGTTCAAAACGGATGCATATTCCGGATTGTCATCCGAATAGGGGATAAACAGCGTCGGTTCGGGTTCTGTTGGCGTGTATTACGGGGTCATGGAGCCTTGGTAAGGCGCTGCCGGATCCCCGGGCTCCCTGAGGGCAATCAGTAAATCCAAGTAACTGTGCGGGTTTTTTTAGTGGGGCCCGCGCCGGATTGAAGACAGGGGCAAAGTCATCATGAACGCGATCTCTTCCAAAAAGGCTGTTCTTTTCGCCACATCGGCGCTGGCTGTGCTCGCGGCTGCGGGCTTCGGTGCCGCGCAGGACGCCATTCCGGTTTCTGAAGACCAGTTCGGCTATGGCAGCCGCGCGGTCGCCGAGACCAGCTTCAATGTCGATCTGTTCGGCGGCGGTGACGAAAATGGCGGCACCTATGGCGGCGCGCCCACGATCACCATCCCCCTTGGCGACAAGATGGGCCTGCAGGTCGACGGCATCGCCGGCGCGACGGCGGACGAGAGCTTCTTCGCCGGCGGCGCGGCCCAGCTGTTCTATCGCGATCCGCAGCAGTTCCTGGTCGGCGTCGCCGGCGGCGGCTACTTCGTCGACAGCGTGAAGCAGTATGCGGTCGCGGGGATCGCGGAATATTATCTCGATAATGTGACGCTTGAAGGCCTGGTCGGTTACCAGACCGGCGACGTGACGGATGGCGCCTATGGCCGCGTCGGCCTGTCGGTCTACGCCAATCCCAACCTGCGCATCGGCGGCGGCGTCAGCTATTCGGAAGAAGCGAAGCTGGGTGGCGACGTTCAGGTCGAAGCCCTGCTGACCGATGTCCCGGGGCTCGCCCTGTTCGCCACCGGCGTGTTCGACGAACGCGGTTCGATGGGCTTCGGCGGCGTGCGCTTCTATCTGAACAGTGGCACCAGCCTGCTGGGCACCGATCGCACCAAGCAGTCGGCGGGCCCGACCCTGATCGGGATGCACCGCAACCTCGGCCGGCCGAATTTCTTCCTGAACGGCGGCGCCGGCTTCGGCCTGCGCCAGATCAGCCTCGTCGGCGGCGCACTGAACGGCGGTGATCCCTTCGGCGACGTGCATGATCCCGACACCCCGGTCACCCCGGTCGCGACCTGTGGCGACGGCGTCATCTGCTCGGTTGAGGATGTCCTCGGCAATCTGACCGACAACACGGCGCTCGAGCCGCTGACAGACCTCATCGATGCCCTGCTGAACCCGAATGATGGCGCCCTGTCGGCCCTGACCGGCGCGCTGGACGATCTGACCAGCTCCGCGTCGGGCCCCCTCGGCGCGGTCACGGATCTGGTGAACGGCCTCGTCGGCACGCAGAATCAGGCGCTGGAGCCTCTGATCGCCTCGCTGAACGATGTTCTCTCCGGCCTGACCGGTGGTCTGACCAATTCCGATATCGCCTCCGGCCTGCTGGGCGGTCTGGGCGGCACGTCCGCGGGCGCCACCAGTGGCGGCCTGATCGACGTGGTGCAGGGCACGGTCGGCAATCTGCTGGACGGCACGCCGCTGCAGGGTGTCGCCGATCTCGTTGACACGCTGGTCGATCCGCAGACCGGCGCGCTTTCGCCGCTGACCGGTCAGCTGAATGACCTGACCTCGACCGACGGCGGTGCGCTCGCGCCCGTCACCCAGCTGGTCGACGGTCTGGCCGGGGCGCAGAACGGCGCCCTCGATCCGGTGCTCGACACGGTGAATGGCGTGCTCTCGGGCGATCTTTCCGGCGCCAGCGCCGGCACTGATGCCCTGGCCGATATTCCTGTCGTCGGCGACCTGCTGGGCGGCCTCCTCGGCGGGCTGGACAGTGTCGGTGGCGCCACTTCGACCTCGGGCGGCGCGACGGGCGGCCTGATCGACGTGGTGCAGGGCACGGTCGGCAATCTGCTGGACGGCACGCCGCTGCAGGCGGTGGCCGATCTGGTCGACACGCTGGTCGATCCGCAGACCGGCGCGCTTTCGCCGCTGACCGGCCAGCTGAATGACCTGACCTCGACCGACGGCGGTGCGCTCGCGCCCGTCACTCAGCTGGTCGACGGTCTGGCCGGGGCGCAGAACGGCGCCCTCGATCCGGTGCTCGACACGGTGAATGATCTGCTCTCCGGTGGCCTCTCGGCCGGCGGCGGCACGGCGGCCCTGACCGATATCCCGGTCCTCGGCGGCCTGCTGAGCGGTCTTCTGGGGGGTCTCGGCGCCTGATGGGCCGCCGATGAAGGGGCCGCGGCCGGCTTTGCCTTGTCGCGGCCCTTTCGTTAAGGTTGAAATCTGTATTGCCTGAGCGGGATTGAACAAGATGCGCGCGCATTTCATCAGGGGGCTTGCCCTCGTCCTCGTCCTCGGGCTCGCGGCCCAGCTCGGCGCCTGCGGGTCCCGGCTCAACGGCGGGGCATCCGGCGGGACGGGCCGGGGCTCCTCGGTGGGCGGCGGCCTGTCGATTCCCTTCCCCTGATCGGCGCGGGGCGCGGC
>NZ_JBAQRT010000149.1:0-33174 GCF_049306435.1 Zavarzinia sp. | reverse complement strand
GCTCAGGGGGCGCCGGTCAGGGCGGTGCTGCCCAGGGCCTTGCCGGTCGCGGGATCGATATAGAGCAGGCGCTCCGCCCCGGAGGCGGCGCGCAGGCGTAAGACCAGCCGGTCGCCGGCGCCCGTGGTCTCGATCAGGGTCTCGCCCGCCGGAATCTCGATACCCGCCGCGATCGCGCCTTTTTTGCCGCCTACCTTGGTGGCCAGCCCGTAGATGAACAGGGCCATCATGCCAAGGAAGATGACGCCGAGGATGATCACAACGGCCTTGAGGCCACGGGGGTTGCTGGGCAACTCTTCAGCCATGATGGATATGCTCGCAACGCTTCATAGACTCGTGGTGGAGGATGCCGCCGGCGGCGACCGCCTGGACCGTTTTCTGGCCGGGGCCACGGGCCTGTCGCGGGTGCGACTGAAAGGCCTGATCGAGGCCGGCCATGTGACGGTCGACGGCGCGACCATAGAGGACGCCTCGGCCAGGGTCAAACCGGGTCAGGCGGTGGTGCTGGGCGTGCCGCCGGCAACCCCGGCCGTGCCCCAGCCCCAGGCGATGGATCTGGTGATCCCTTACGAGGACGAGCATCTGATCGTCGTCGACAAGCCGGCCGGTCTCGTCGTTCATCCCGCGCCCGGTAATCTGGACGGCACGCTGGTCAATGCCCTCCTCGACCATTGCCGGGGCAGCCTGTCGGGCATCGGCGGGGTCGAGCGGCCGGGCATCGTCCACCGCATCGACAAGGAAACCTCCGGTCTTCTCGTCGTCGCCAAGACCGAGGCGGCGCATCATGGCCTCGCCGATCTGTTCGCCCGCCACGATCTCGACCGCGGCTACAAGGCCGTGGTCTGGGGCAGCCCGGCCACAACCGAAGGCACGGTGGACCGGCCCATCGCCCGCTCCCGCTTCGATCGCAAGAAGATGGCGATCGTCGAGGATGGCAAGCCCGCGATCACCCATTGGCAGGTGGAGCGGCGTTTCGGCCGGCCGCCGGTGGCGAGCCTGCTCGACTGCCGGCTGGAAACCGGGCGCACCCATCAGATCCGGGTGCATCTGTCCTCCCTCGGCCATGCGCTGGTCGGCGATCCGGTCTATGGCCGGGTGCCGCGGGGCGCCCCGAAGGATATCGCGGGTTTCGGCAGGCAGGCGCTTCATGCATGGCTGCTCGGCTTCCGTCATCCGGTGAGCGCGAAACTTCTGCGGTTCGAGAGCGAACTGCCCAGTGATATGTCGGATTTGCTTGACAGTCTGGAATCTATCTAAACAATGATCATATCCGATTGCCCCACTCGGGTATTGCGCCAGGGCGCGAATTTTCCGAGTGTGTGGGCAAGCACATTTCCCGGCCGACGCCAGGAGGTAAACCGATGAGCGTTCCCTCGACGATGAAAATGCCGGCGCTGCCCGATGAAGGCAGCCTCAGCCGCTACCTCTCCGAGATCCGCAAGTTCCCGATGCTGGAGCCGGGCGAGGAATTCATGCTCGCCAAGGCCTGGCGCGAGCATGGCGACTCGGAAGCCGCGCACCGGCTGGTGACCAGTCACCTGCGCCTGGTCGCCAAGATCGCCATGGGCTATCGCGGCTATGGCCTGCCGGTGTCCGAACTGATCTCGGAAGGCAATGTCGGCATGATGCAGGCGGTGAAGCGGTTCGAGCCCGACAAGGGCTTCCGCCTCGCGACCTATGCCATGTGGTGGATCCGGGCGGCGATCCAGGAATATATCCTGCGCTCGTGGAGCCTCGTGAAGATCGGCACCACGGCGGCTCAGAAGAAGCTGTTCTTCAACCTGCGCCGGATGAAGGGCAAGCTGGCGGCGCTGGAAGAGGGCGACCTGAGGCCCGAGCACGTCACCCAGATCGCCCATAATCTGGCGGTGACCGAGGCCGAGGTGGTGTCGATGAACCGCCGCCTCGCCGCGCCCGACCACAGCCTGAACGCGCCTTTGCGTATCGACGGCGAGGGCGAGTGGCAGGACTGGCTGGTGGACGAGACCCCGAACCAGGAAGTCCGCCTCGCCGAGCGCGAGGAAATGGATATCCGTCGCGGGTTGCTGAACGACGCCATGGGCGGCTTGACCGACCGCGAGCGCGACATCCTGCAGCGCCGTCGCCTGGTTGAAGACCCGGTGACGCTGGAAGACCTGAGCCAGGAATATGGCATCAGCCGCGAGCGCGTGCGCCAGATCGAGGTGCGGGCGTTCGAGAAATTGCAGAAGGCGATGCGCAATGCCGCCCTTGGCCAGGCGCGCCCCGCGCTGATCGGCGCCACCGCCGACTGACCTGCCCTGATGGGCATCGCCCCCGGCCGAAGCCGGGGGCGGTTCCGCCGATCAGTAGATCAGGAAGGGGAAATACTTGTCGTTGATCTTCTTGTAGGTGCCGTCCTCGAGGATCTCCTTGATCGCCTTGTTGAAGGCGAGGCGGAGTTCGTCGTCACCCTTGCGCACGGCGATGCCGACGCCA
Organism: Zavarzinia sp.; assembly: GCF_049306435.1. Taxonomy (NCBI): domain Bacteria; kingdom Pseudomonadati; phylum Pseudomonadota; class Alphaproteobacteria; order Rhodospirillales; family Zavarziniaceae; genus Zavarzinia; species Zavarzinia sp. Next base: position 30,717 of record NZ_JBAQRT010000149.1, on the reverse strand, counting down.
TCGCCCAGGATCTCGCGCGGCTCGTACATGGCGGGGCCGACGAACTCGAACTTCGAGCCGGCCTCGGTCTTCAGCCATTCCGCCGTCACCAGCTTGTCGACCAGGGCGGCCTCGACACGGCCCGCCGAGAGGTCGGCGTAAAGCTCGTCCACCGTGGCATAGAGCTTCACCGTCGAATCCTTGTAGACGGCTTCGAGCATGTTGGCCTGGATGGTCGACGACTGGGCGCCCAGCGTCTTGCCGGCCATGGCCTTGGCCGAGCCGTCGCCGATGTCCGTGCCCTTGGCGGCGGCGAACTGGGTCGGGGTGTTGTAATATTTGTCGGTGAAGTCGACGACCTTCTTGCGTTCCGCCGTGATCGACATCGAGGCGACGATGGCGTCGTATTTCTTGGTCTGCAGGGCGGGGATGATGCCGTCCCAATCCTGCGCGACGAATTCGCACTTCACCTTCATCTTCTCGCACAGGGCCACGGCGATATCGACGTCGAAGCCCTGAAGTTTGCCCTCGGAATCCATGAAGTTGAACGGGGGATAGGCGCCCTCCGTCCCGATGCGGACGACTTTCTCTTCCGCGGAGGCCGGCGCGGCGGCGAAGCCGACGGCCGCCACGATAGAAGCGGCTGCCGCAAGGACGCGCAGGCCATAGGTCGTGCGAAGGCCAAAGAACATGTTCTGATCCCCCAGAGGTTTCGGACCTCGCCAGCCTCGCGCGCTTGGCAGGGGAGATCAAGCGCCTTGGGCGGGCTCCGCGGTGGCCGGGGAATTCGCGGGGGCTTCACCGGCATCGACCGGGGCCGCCGCGTGATGCCGCCGCCGTCGGCGCCACAGGACGACGACGATCGCGCCCAGGCCACCGAGCAACCCGCCGACCACGGCGCCGACCAGCGCGGTCGAGCCCATGGCGCGCCATTCGTTGCGATTGGGCACCGGCAGGGCGACGGGGGCGGCGCCATCGTCGTTGGTGAACTGGAGGTCGGCGATGCCGGCCGACATCTGGCCGATCAGATCCTCGAACACGGCCGTGCCGGCCCCGGCGCTGCCGTCATAGGCGCTGAACAGATTGACGTTCACCGGCACCTGGCGGATCAGGCCGATGCCGGCGAGCCCGGCGACCATGGTCTTTTCCGCGCCGCGACCCTGAAGGCTGGTGGTGCCGATATAGATGGCGAGCTCGTCGCGGGCGACGACGGCGAAGATCGGCTTTGGCGCATCCGCCGGCTTCGAGGCCTTGGATTGGGCCTCGCCATTGGCCGCCACTTCCTCGATGGTCGCGGTCGGGAAGGGCTTGGCGATGGCGTTCAGATAGGCCGGCCGGGGATCGGTCACCCGCTGGATCGCGTTGCCTTCCGTCAGCAGCAGCACCTGGCCGAAATGGTTCAGCAGGCCGCGCTTGCCATCCCGCAATTCCACCAGTTCGTTGCAGTCGCCGAAGGCGAGGACGACGCGCATGGTCTCGCCCACGGCGCCGCGCATGGTGCGGATCAGCTGGGCCTCGGCCGGGCGCGCTTCATCGAGCACGCAGTAGCCGGCCAGGGGTGCGATTTCCAGGCTTTCGCCCGGGCCGACCTCGACCCCGACGGCGCCGGCGGCACCCGGCAGCAGCGTGGCGGCCAGGGCAAGGCCGGCGCGGAAGGCCAGGGCGGGGGGAAGACGGAGGCGGGGGCGAATCATCAGGGCGGGAACCATCGGCCGGCATTACACGAGTCGGTCGGCTTGCGGCCGACATTCGCGCAACGTTACCTTCGGATCCGCGCGGGGAAAGACAAAAAACGACCGCATCGCGCGAGAGGGAGAACAAATTGACCGGCTTTCGTGACATTGCTTCCGGGCTTCGCTTTCCGGAAGGCCCCGTGGTGCTGCCTGACGGCGACATCCTCGTCGTGGAAATCGAGCGCGGCACCCTGACCAGGGTCGCCCCGGACGGGCGCCTGACGGTGGCCGCCCGGTTGGGCGGCGGGCCGAATGGCGCCGCCCTTGGCCCCGATGGCTGCATCTATGTCTGCAACAATGGCGGCTTCGAATTCACCGACATGGGCGGGCTGCTGGTGCCGGGGCATCAGGCCCATGACTACGAGGGCGGCTGCATCCAGCGGGTGAACCTGTCGACCGGCAAGGCCGAGGTGCTCTACACCCACGCGGGCGATGTCGCGCTGAAGGGGCCGAACGACATCGTCTTCGATGCCCATGGCGGCTTCTGGTTCACCGACCACGGCAAATCGCGCGAGCGCGAGCGGGACACCACCGGCGTTTTCTACGCGAAGCCCGACGGCAGCTTCATCGAGGAAGTGATCTTCCCGCTGCAGGCGCCGAACGGCATCGGCCTCTCGCCCGACGGCGACACGCTTTATGTCGCCGAAACCTTCACCGGGCGGGTGTGGTCCTTCGCCGTGACGGGGCCGGGCAGGATCGGCGGCGCGCCGGGGATCCTCGGCCATCCCGGCAACCTCATCCTGGCGCCCGGCGGGCTCAACCTGTTCGACAGTCTTGGCGTCGATGGCGAAGGTCATGTCTGCGTCGCGACGCTGATCAACGGCGGCATCACCACGGTCTCGCCCGATGGCGCCGAGATCGCCCATATTCCCTTCCCCGATCCGCTGACCACCAATATCTGCTTCGGCGGGCCGGACCTGCGCACGGCCTATGTCACAATGTCGGGCACCGGCCGGCTGGTGGCCTGCGACTGGCCGCGCAAGGGATTGCGGCTGAATTACGCCTGACGCTCGCGGCCCGAGGCTCGCGGCCGGCCGGGGTGGACATCGCCCCGGCCGGCATCATGGTATTGTCACCAGTTTGGTGTAACAGTGCCCCAAGAGGGCCGGCGCGACAAAATGGCGCGACCTTGCCCACGCATGACAAATTGTCATTCTAAGTCATTGTCTCTGCGGTGCTTTTTGTGGCGTGATCTTTCTGCCACAGTTTGCGCTGCACCCGACATCCGAAACGATCCACAAGACTTGACACCGTTTTGGGAACGGTGTGGGGTAAACCTGTCATGCGGCAATCGCAATGCTGCAATGCAATAAGGCGGAAATGCCAATAACAAACGGGGTCTGGAACCGGGGTGACGGGATCCAGGGGTGGGAGGCCAAGTTGAAGAATTTACACGTTTCTCGTGCGCGTCTGGCGGTTGGCGCCAGTGCTGTTGCGCTCATGGCGGCGATGGTGGTTTCCGGCCCGGCGACGGCGGCCGAATTCCAGGCCGGCGATGTGGCGATCACCACTCAGGTCACGATTTCCGCCGGCTTCGGCGTCCGTACCCAGGATCGCGACGCCCAGCTGATCTGCCCGCAGAACTATGCCGGCGGCGGCGCGACGACCTGCAACGGCGACGACGGCAACCTGAACTTCGACAAGGGCGATCTCGTCTTCGCGCCGGTCCGGGCGCAGGGTGAAGCGACCGCGCAGTGGCAGAACTTCACCTTCTACGTTCGTGGCCAGGCCTATTACGACGCGGTCTACGACAATGGCGATTTCTCCACCCAGGGCGGCGTCGCCGTTCCCGGTTATCGCGACATGTCGGGCCGCCAGTCGGATGCCGCCAGCAATGTCTCGTCCTTCGATTACGAGCTGATGGACCTCTGGGTTCGCGGCAACTTCGACATCGGCGACCGCCAGCTCTCGGTCAAGGTCGGCCAGCAGACCATCGGCTGGGGCGAGGCGGCGGTCACCCCGCTGTCGCTCGCCCAAGTGAACTCCTTCGACCAGTCGAAGCTGCGCGTGCCGGGCGCGGAAATCCGCGACGCCGTGCAGGCCATGCCGGCGATCGACATTTCCTACGAGCTCGGCTCGGGTCTCAGCGTCGAAGCCTTCTACCAGTTCGAGATGCGCAAGTCGGTCACCGATCCGCAGGGCAGCTTCTTCAGCACGACCGACATCGGCGGCAAGGGCGGCGTCGGCTTCGGCGCCAAGGGCGATTACGACATCATCCCGCCGGACGCGACCAATTTCTTCACCGGCAATGTGCCACTGTCGGTGCCGCAGGCGAAATACGAGAGCAATTCGGACGGCAAGAACTGGGGCGCCTCGGTGCGCTACTATTCGCCCGAGCTGAACGATACCGAATTCGGCTTCTATTTCGCCAACATCCAGCCGCGCAGCCCGGTCCCGGTGTTCTACATCGCCGAGGACGACAAATACATCAACACCCCGGCCGAGGCGGCGGCTAACCTGCCGACCCTCATCGGCAAGGCGGTCGCGAGTTACGCGGCGACGGGGAAGACGCCTGCGGAGATCGCCGCCTATCAGACCCTCCTCGCCACCAACGCCTCGGCGCAGGGCGGCCTGATCGTTCAGGAGAACGCCCGCAACAGCAAGATCGTCCTGGAGAACCCGGGCGAAGTGCAGATGATCGGCACCAGCTTCAACACCAATCTCGATGCCCTCGGCATCTCGCTCGCCGGCGAACTCGCGCTGCAGCACGATCTGCCGGTGCTGATCGACGGTGAAACCTGGGCGACCGACTTCTCCTGCGGTCTCTATGGCGCCGTCCTGACCGGCGGCAGCCCGGTGCCCTGCAGCGCCGTCGGCCTGCGGAACCAGTTGAGCACCTACCTCGGCTCGACCACCAATCGCCCCGGCGCGCGGGTCGAGGGTTATATCCTCGAGGACGTCTACACCTACGTCCTGCGCAGTATCAAATCCTTCGGCTCGACCGACATGCTGCCGTCGCTCATCGGCGCCAATTCCGCCTCGCTGCTGCTCGAATTCGGCGGCGTCTACATCAACCTGCCCGATCCGAGCGTTCTGACCATGGACGCAGGCGGAACGGGCACCGTCGGTGACGGCAGTGACAGCGATCCCCGCGCCAGCAAGCTCAGCGGCGCGACCGAATGGTCGGGTGGCCTCACCATGGCCCTGTCGGCCAGCTACCCGGACGCGATCGCGGGTGTCAACCTCACCCCCGCCCTGCGGGTGCAGACCGGTCTCTTCGGCATCACGCCGCTGACCGGCGGCTACACCGAGAGGGCGACCGCGATGACCTTCGCCCTCGACGCCGACTATCTGCTGCAGTGGAAGGGCTCGATCGGTTACACGACCTATTTCGGCGCCGGCCGTCAGAATCTGCTGAACGACCGCGACTTCTTCCAGATGACGCTGAGCTATTCGTTCTGAGGCTTGGGGGGGATGGGATCGGCCGATCCTGTAGAGACAAAAAGATAAAAAGACATCGGGCCGCGCTCGCCGCGGCCCAAGCGGGAGACATCGCATGAAACGTATCGCGTATCTTGGGCTCACCCTCGGCCTCGTCGCCTTCGGCGCGGCGGCCCATGCCGCCGGGGGCGCCGATCAGGTTGCCCGTCTCGGCGTCGACCTCACCCCGATGGGCGCCGTGAAGGCGGGCAACGCCGATGGCACGATCCCGGCCTGGGATGGCGGCATCAAGGCCCCGCCCGCCGGCTATGTCCCCGGCCAGCGGCTGGTCGATCCCTTCGCCGCCGACAAGGTGAAATTCACCATCACCGGCCAGAATGTCGATCAATACGCGGCCAAGCTCGCGCCCGGCCAGATCGCCCTTCTGAAGACCTATCCGACCTACAAGATGAACGTCTACGAGACCCGGCGCAGCTGCTCGTATTCGCAGAAGATCTATGACGCGACCAAGAAGAACGCGACCTTCGCCAAGCTCTCGGCCGATGGCAACGGCCTCGAGGAAGGCCTCGTCGGCGTGCCCTTCCCGCTGGCGACCGAAGGTGTCGAATTCTTCTGGAACCACCGCTTCCGCCCGCGTCTCGGCTTCAAGTTCAAGCGCGCCTTCGCCCTCGCGGCGGTCAACCGCAACGGCGACTACACGCTGGTGAAGAGCCAGGACGAAGGCATCCTGCATTACATGGGGCCGGGCCTGCGCGCCGAAGGCGATGCAACCAGCCTGAAGCAGCTGAACAACGTCTGGATCACCTATCTGTCGATGACGACCGCGCCGGCGCGCATCGCCGGCTCGATCATTCTCGTCCTCGACAACATCAGCGACGCCGATGGCCCCCGTCAGGCCTGGCAGTATAATCCCGGCACCCGCCGCGTTCTGCGCGCGCCCGATCTCGCCTTCGACAATCCGGGCACCAACGCCGACGGCCTGACCACGATCGACCAGTTCGACGTCATGAACGGCTCGCCCGAGCGCTACACCTGGAAGAACAACGGCGCGAAGGAAGCCTATATCGCCTATAACGCCTATAAGGCCAACAACACGAAATACGCCGAATTCCTGACCGCGCAGCACCCCAATCAGGACGTGATGCGTTACGAACTGCACCGGGTGCACGAAGTCGAGGCGAACCTGCGCGAAGGCGCCCGCCACGTCTATGCCAAGCGCGTCTTCTTCCAGGACGAGGACAGCTGGACCTTCGCCAACGTCTCGCTCTACGACAGTCGGGGCCAGCTGTGGCGGGTTCAGGATGCGCCGATCATGAATTATTACGACGCGCTGTCCTGCAACCAGGCTTTCGAGATCGACTATGATCTGCAGTCGGGCCGTTATCTCGCCCAGACCATGAACATGGAAGAGACGCCGATCGACACCAACGCGACCGAGCTGCAGCCCGAGCGCTACACCCCGGATGCCATCCGGCGCCTGTCGACCCGCTGATCCTGGCACCGGAACAATGATCGGGCGGCCCTTCGGGGCCGCCCTTTTTGTTGCGCGCGGAATGCTGCCGCATTGGTCCCTATTGCCCGGAAACCGGCGCCATCCCCGCGCGACAATCCGCCGCGCCCTGTGAAAGAATTCTCACCACAAGCGAGAAAACTCGCGAGCGGCGCGGCGGCCGGGCAAGGGGGGGGGAACCTCTCCCGTGGCCAGAATGCCGGCGCCGCGAAACAAGGGGGGAATGCGGCGTATGCTGGTGCGACAGAACGCCCGGCGCCGGGGGCGCTGGCTGCTGCAAACGGTTTCCATCGCGGCGCTGGGGGGCGCCCTTGTGTCGGCGGGCCTCGCCCGGGCGGTCGATGTCGAATGGGGCGAGGTTTCGGGCAGCATCATCACGGCGCTGTCCGTCGGCACCCAGATCCGCATGGCGGATCGCGACCCGCGCAATTACGGCCATGCCAATGGCGGCGCCAGCCCGACCGCCGGCAATGACGACGGCGATCTGAATTTCGACAAATACGACCTGCTGACCCTGATCGGCACGGTCACCAGCGAGGTGAACCTGCGCTGGCAAAACTATGGCCTCTATGTCCGGGGCACGGCCTTCTATGATTACATCGCCGACAACAACGACCTCGCCGACAATGGCCCCGAGGCGCGGAAATGGCGCGGCGAATATTCGATGGAGGGCCAGGAGAAGGCCCGTTACGACGCAAGGATGCTCGATTATTACGTCTCGGGCAATTTCGACCTCTTCGATCACAATCTGTCGGTCCGGGTGGGGAGCCAGGTGCTGAACTGGGGCGAGGCCCTGTTCACCATCAACGCGATCTCGGTGATCAATCCGATCGATGTCGCGCGCATTCGCGTCCCCGGCGCGGAGCTGCGTGACGCCCTCATTCCCATCCCCATGGCCTGGGCGGGTTATGATTTCGGCGGCGGCTTTTCGGCGGAAGGTTTCGTCGCCTTCGACTTCAAGCCCTACAAGCTGGAAGCCTGCGGCAGTTTCTTCTCGGCGACGGACACGTTCTGCGACGGCACCCTGGGCGTCGGCGTCGGCACCGATTTCCAGGACACGCGGTCCTATTACAAGGGCCGGAACGATCCCGATGACGATTTCGCGTCCTATGACGGCATCTCGGCCGACCTGCCCATCGACGACGATGCCTCGGGCACCGACTGGGGTGTCGCGCTGCGTTACTATTCGCCGGAATTGAACAATACCGAATTCGGCCTCTATTACATCAACTATCAAAGCCGCCTGCCGTCCATCCGGGTCTTCGCCGACTACCGCAATCCGCAGACCGGCACGATCAACGGCGTGCCCTATCTGGGGGAGGCTTTCGGCACGCGGCCGCGTTCCACCGTCCTCGACAATCTCGATCACGGCAGCCTGACCCTCTACTATCCCGATGATGTCCAGCTGGTCGGCATGTCGTTCAACACGACGCTGGACAGTCTGGGGGTCGCCCTCAATGGCGAGATTTCCTGGAAGCACAATGTGCCGGTCTGGATTTCCGAGCCGACCCTGACCTTCACCGTCTACAATTACGCCGGCGGCAATCCCCTGCTGGCGGGCGAGGCCCTCGGCTTTTCGCCCTATGTCGATACCGGCTATCCCTATGACGATGATCCGCAGGGGCCGGTCCGCCTGAAGCTGGACGAGCCCCACGACATGTGGAACGCCAACCTGCGGGTGACCAAGATCCTGCCCACCACCCACTGGCTGGTCTCCCTGCTCGGCGCCAATGCCGCGACCGTGCTGGTCGAGGCGGCGGCGATCCATATCGACATCGATCCCGACGGCCCCTACGACTATGCCGCCTATGGCCAGAATGGTTTTTCCGGCTTCAGGACAAGGCCGCTGGCGCTCGTGCCGGGGGTGGAAGTCATTCCGTCCCTCGATCTGCCGGCCCAGGGCGATCCGCGCATTCCCTCGACCTGGAAGCCGCCCACCCAATGGTCGGGCGGGGTTCAGGGCCTGTTTTTCGCCGATTATCCCGATGCCTTTGGCTCGGGCGTCAATCTCACGCCCTTCGTCGCGTTCTCGACCGGCCTGTTCGGCGTGACGCCCGCCCCCAATCCCGGTTTCACCAAAAGCCTGAACTCGATGTTCGTCGGTCTCAAGGCCGACTATCTGGGGACCTATTCGCTCCAGCTCGCCTATTTCAAGAGCTGGGGCGCCGGGGGCGGCGGGGGCGGTTCGCGCAATCCCTATATCGATCGCGACTTCTTCGGCGTGACCGTGTCCTGCGTCTTCTGACCCGGCGGAGAGGGCCGGATTCGGCCCCCGAAATCGTCAGGACAACTATCTGGTTAAAAAATGACGCCGATTATCATTTCCGGCGCCGCCGGCTCCGCGCCGGGGCGGTATAACCGGATCGGGGACATTAGACCGCCGGGCGGATTCATTTTGTCGGGACAAGCCCCCCTCCCTATGCGTAAACGAAAAGGCCTGACGAAAATGAAGCAGGCGCCGTGCCCGGGATTGATGGCTCCAAGCCACAGCAAGGTGCCGGGCAGTTGCGTGTTGGAGGGGAGCCGAGGTCATGCGTACCGCCATTCGCGGTGCAGCCGAGGGGCGGATTGCGTCCTCGTATGCATCAAAAAAAATGACGCCACCATTCGCGGGCAAGCGCCGCCGGGCGATGCCCCTGGCGATGACGGCGATCGCCGCGCTCGGTGTCGCGGTGCCGGCCTTCGCTTATGAATTCGACCTGAGCGACGAGGTTTCGGGCTCCATCATCACGTCCCTGTCGACGGGCTTCCAGATGCGGGTGGCCGATCGCGATCCGCGCAATGTCGGCCTTTACAACGGCGGCACCGGCCATTCGGCCAGCACCGACGACGGCAATCTGAATTTCGACAAATACGACGTCTTCTCGCAGATCTCGACGATCTCGTCCGAGCTGAGCCTGAAGTGGAAGGACTTCTTCCTCTACGCCCGGGGCACCGCTTTCTATGATTCCGTGGCCGATTTCAACGATCTGGCCGAGAACGGGCCGGAGGAGCGGCCCTACCGCGGCCAGTACAATCCGAAAGCCCAGGAAAACGCGCGCTACGACGCGCAGATGCTGGATTATCTGGTCGGCTACAATTACCAGTTCGGCGATCGCTATGGCGTCGTGAAGATCGGCAACCAGGTGCTGAACTGGGGTGAAGCCCTGTTCACCATCGGCGGCATCTCGGTGATCAATCCGATCAACGTCTCGAAGATCCGGGTGCCTGGCGCCGAACTGCGTGACGCGCTGATCCCGGTGCCGATGATCTCGAACTCGATCGACCTGTTCCAGGGCGTCTCGCTCGAGGCTTTCTACCAGTGGGGTTTCGAGCCCTTCAAGCTGGAAGCCTGCGGCAGCTATTTCTCCTTCACCGATGCCCTGTGCGATGGCGCCGAAGGCGTTTCGGTCCTGACCGACTATGGCGACAGCCGCTCCTACAACGCGGGCACCGGCCAGTCGACGACCGCTTTCGACGTGCCGGCTTCGGTCGGCGGGCCGGATCTCTATTCCGTCAACATGCGCCTGCAGGACGACAAGCCCAGTTCGGTCAACGACTGGGGTGTGGCCCTGCGCGCCCTGGTGCCCGAGCTGAACAACACCGAATTCCAGTTCTACTACATGCGCTATACCAGCCGGCTGCCGTCGATCAAGGCCGTGGTGCCCCATGACGCGCCGGGCACCGGCCAGGTCAGCGGCACCGAACTGGTGACCAACACGCCGGCTCTCCTCGGCGGCGTGCTGAACGGTCTTGGCGTCGACCAGCTCGACGGTCTGGTCAGCACCCTGAGCGGCCTGCTGAACTCCCCGGTCGGCAATTCCGTCGCCGATGTCGTCGCGGCGCTGGCCGATCCGTTGGCCCAGCCGCTGGTCGACGCGCTGATCGACAATGGCGCGGGCGGGGTCTATGGCACCTATCCGCGCTCGTCCGTGCTGGAAAATCTGAACAACACGGTCCTGCACAAATATTATCCGTCCGGCATCGACATGGTCGGCTTCGCCTTCAACACGCTCGAGGAATGGACCGGCCTCGCGATCAATTTCGAGGTTTCCTACAAGCACAACGTGCCCGTGTTCATCTCGGAGACGAATTTCGTCGTCTCGACCTATAATGCCGCGGGCGGCGTGCCGATCGATCCCGTGACCAACGCGCCGATCACCGTGCTGGGCCTTCCGGCGGAAAACCCCGGCATCGCCCCCATCGTGAACGTGCCCGGCAGCGAGACGCCGAGCCTGTCGTCGAGCGGCCCCAACACGGTCTATCTCGACAAGCGGCAGGACATGTGGCTGGCGTCGATGCGCTTCACCAAGCTCTTCGCCTCGACCGACACGCTGACCAGCCTTCTGGGCGCGTCCTCGGTCACCGCCCTCGTCGAGTTCGGCGCGCTCTATTTCGATCTCGACAAGGATGTGAAATACGCATCCTACGGCCAGTTCGGCTATTCGGGCTTCGGCACCTCGCCGCTCAATGTCGCCGGCCTCACCGTGGTGCCGCCGCTGATGGCGACCGAGTTGCCGGCCTATGGCGACTATGGATTCTACTTCCCCGAGACGGGCAAGGCACCGACGCGCTGGTCCGGCGGTGTCCAGGGCTTGATCTTCTGGGATTACCCGGACATTTTGACGGGTGTCACGCTTACGCCCGCCATCGGCTTCTCGTCCGGTCTGTTCGGCACCACGCCGTCGCCGCACCCGGGCTTCACCAAGGGCGTCCACTCGGTAAACCTGCAGCTCAAGGCGGAGTATCTGGGCAACACCTCGGTCATCCTCAACTACTACAAGAGTTGGGGTGGGGGCGATGGTGCGGCAGGGTCGCGTAACCCGTATATCGACCGTGATTTCGTCGGCTTGACCTTCAACTACCAGTTCTAAGAAAAAGCGCCTCACGCTTTCCCAGGAGGAGACAAGAATGAAACGCGCAACGGCCGCCTTCGCCGGCTTGCTGCTGGCGGGCATCGCCGCCACGTCGGCCTTCGCCAAGGTGCCCCAGTCCGAGGTCGATCGCCTCGGCAAGGACCTGACCCCCATGGGCGCGGTCAAGGCCGGCAATGCCGATGGCTCCATCCCCGCGTGGGCTGGCGGCCTCACCACCCCGCCGGCCGGCTACAAGCCGGGCGGCAAATATGTCGATCCGTTCGCGGGCGACAAGGTCAAGTTCGTGATCGACGGCAAGAACGTCGATCAGTACAAAGACAAGCTGTCGGTCGGCGCCATCGCCATGCTGAAGCTCTATCCGACCTCGAATCTCAAGGTCTTCGAGACCCGCCGCACCTGCTCGCTGCCGGAGCGCGTCTACGAGGCGAACAAGCGCAACGCCGCCACGGCGACCCTGACCGAGGACCAGAACGGCCTGAACGACGCCCTGCTGGGCAACCCGTTCCCGATCCCGACCAATGGCGTCGAGGCGATCTGGAACCACCGCCTGCGTTATCGCGGCTTCAAGTTCCGCCGCTATTTCGCCTCGGCCGCGGTGAACCGCGACGGCTCCTACACGATCTTCAAGAACGAAGATTTCGGCATCCTGCACTACAACGGCCCGGGCCTCGCCACGGTCGGCGACGTCAGCGACATCAAGCAGCTGAACAACATCGGCATTTCCTACATCAACATCACCACCTCGCCCGCCCGCCTCGCCGGCAGCGTCGTCCTGGTGCATGACACGATCAACGCCAAGGACATGCCGCGCCAGGCCTGGGTCTACAACCCCGGCACCCGCCGCGTCCTGCGCGCCCCGGAACTCGCCTACGACAACCCGCTGTACAACACCGACGGCCTGGCGACGACCGACCAGTTCGACATGTATAACGGCGCGACCGACCGCTACAACTTCGAGCTTCTGCCGAAGAAGGAGCTGTACATCGGCTACAACAACTACGCGGTCGATGTTCCCTACAAGGACCTGCTGACCCCGAACACGCTGAACCCGGAATACGGCCGCTATGAACTGCACCGCGTCTGGGTCGTCGACGCCAAGCTGAAGGAAGGCACCCGCCACGTCTTCGGCCGCCGCACCTTCTATCTCGACGAGGACAGCTGGAACATCGCCCAGGTCGATCTTTACGACAGCCGCCAGCAGCTCTGGCGCTTCCAGGAAGGCCCGATCTCCAACGCCTATGAACTGCCCCTGTGCTCGTCGGCCGTCGAAGTGACCTACGACCTGCAGTCCGGCCGCTACATCGTCTTCGCCCTGAAGAACGAGGAAAAGCAGTTCAACCTGAATGCCCAGGACGTCGATCCGAACCAGTTCACGCCGGACGCGATCCGTCGCCTCGGCACGCGCTGACCGATTGACACCACTTTTGGGGAAGGGCGCAGCCGAGGCTGCGCCCTTTTCTTTTGATCTACCCCGATTTGGGGAAAACGGCCCCTTTCTATCGCGGCGGGCCAGCGCTTCAATCCACTGACAAACTATCCGTCGAAAGCCGCCACAGATCGGCCAAGGGAACGACGGCCGTGTACGCCACGAAACGCCGGTACAAGGCACAGGGGCGACACAGGGAAACGGAGGAAGCGGATGTCGGCCGATACAACGGCCGGGGTCACGCCACAGGGGGGAATAAAAATGAGCATTGCGCCACGTCGCGCAACGGTTCGTGCCTGCGCGTCCGCGTCACGTACGGTCTTTGGTCAATTCGGTCGGCGTCTTGGCACCGCTTCGGCCGCCGCCGCCCTCTTTGCTGGCCTCGGGGCTTCGGCCTATGCCTATGACTTCGATGTCACCGACGAAATCAGCGGCTCGGTCATCGTCTCGCTGTCGAGCGGCGCCCAGTTCCGCATGGCCGATCGCGACCCGCGGAATTACGGCTATTACAATCGGCCCGAGTCGCAGCAGGGCACCACCGGCGGGCTGATTTCCGCCGGCAACGATGACGGCAACCTGAATTTCGACAAATACGACGCCATCAGCCAGATCAGCCAGGCTTCGGCCGAGCTGAGCCTGAAATGGAAGAACTTCTTCCTCTTCACCCGTGGCGTCGCCTTCTACGATTCGATCGCCGCCAACAATGAACTGGCCGACTGGATGCCGGAGGAGCGGCGCTTCACCTCGGGCCGCTACCCCGAGGGGGCCGACAACCGGGCCGACTGGGACGCCAAGATCCTCGATTACTACATCGGCGGCAATTTCGACGTCCTTGGCCGCAATCTGTCGGTTAAGGTCGGCAGCCAGATCCTGAACTGGGGCGAGGCGCTGTTCACCATCAACGGCATCTCGGTCATCAATCCGATCGATGCCAGCAAGATCCGCACGCCAGGCGCCGAACTGAAGGACGCGCTGATTCCGGTGCCGATGATCTCGGCCGGTTACGAACTGGCCGATGGCCTGTCGGTCGAGGGGTTCTATCAGCTCGATTTCGAGCCTTACAAGCTCGACGCCTGCGGCAGTTTCTTTTCGTTCACCGACAATTTCTGCGACGGGGTGAAATACTCGTCCAGCTTCACCGACCCGATGGACAGCCGGTCCTATACCTCGGGCACCGGCATGAACCCCACGGATTACGACGATCCCAACAGCGTCATGCTGGCGGCCAACGGCCCGATCACGATGCTGGACGATCCGGATGTGAACGACTGGGGCCTCGCCCTGCGTTACTTCTCGCCCGAGCTGAACAATACGGAATTCCAGTTCTATTACGTCAATTACACCTCGCGCCTGCCGTCCCTGAAGGCGGAGGCGCCGCAGAATTACGCCGCCGGCACGGGCGAGCTGAACCTGGCCGCGCTGCCCGCGCCGCTGGTCGACGATCTTCTCGACACGGTCGCCCAGGGCCAGCTCGATGCCCTGAGTTCCGCCCTGTCGACATTGCTCGGCGGGCCGATCTCGGATCTGGCGGGGGCCCTGACGGGACCGATCACGTCCCAGCTGGTCGACCCGCCCTATGGCACGGCGCCGAGGTCGGTCGTCCTCGAGAATCTCGAGCGCGGCAATCTCTACATGTATTATCCCGAAGATATCGACATGCTCGGCTTCGCGTTCAACACGACCTACGACCCGCTCGCCGTCGCGATCAATGCCGAGATCAGCTACAAGCACAATGCCCCGGTATGGCTTTCGGAACCTGCCTTCCTCGCCGGTGTCTATGACGGCGCGGGCGGCGTGCCGATCGATCAGGCGACCAAGGCGCCGACCCCGCTCGGCATCCGCAATCCGGGCATCGCGCCGCTGCTCGATACCGAATTCCAGCAGTTCGACAATGATTTTCGCCCCGGCCGGACGCTCACCCTAGACGAGCGGCATGATGTCTGGCAGGCGGCGATCCGCTTCACCCAGATCCGCGGCGGCACGGATTTCCTCACCAGCCTGCTGGGCGCCAATCAGCTCTTCGCCCTCGTGGAATTCGGCGCGCTCTACATCGATCTCAACAAGGGCACGCAATATGCGTCCTATGGCCAGAACGGCTTCTCGGGCTTTCGCACCCGGTCGCTCTCGCTGGGGCCGGCGTCCGTCATCGATCCCATCGACGCCACCAGCCTCGGGCCGATGTTCCCGGAAACCGGCAAGGAGCCGACCCGCTGGTCGGGCGGCGTGCAGGGCCTGTTCTTCTGGGATTATCCGAACATCTTCAGCGGCGTGACCATGACGCCGTCGATCGGCTTTTCCCATGGCTTGTTCGGCACCACGCCAGCGCCCAATCCGGGCTTCACCAAATCGGTGACCTCGATGAATTTCGGCGTGAAGTTCGACTATCTGAACAACTGGGCGCTCAACGTGAATTACTTCAAGAGCTGGGGCGGCGGCGGCGGTGCCGGGGGGGCGCGCAACGCCTATATCGACCGCGATTTCGTCGGCTTCAGCGTTTCCTACGTCTTCTAGCGGCCCGGCCGTCTCCAGGGTCGCGGCAGACGGGGGGGAAGGGCGCGGGATTCCGCCGCGCCCTTCGCCGCCGGCCGTGGTGGTGCGTTGAATTATCTGTCAGTTCGCGCTAGAAGCCAGAGATCAAAAGAAAACCAATTGTCTGGGGAGAGTCTGATGTCCGAATCCTCCGTCCTGCTGCGCCGTCTGGTCGCGCCGGCGTTTCTGTTGGCGTCGCTGGCGGGCGTGCCCGCTATCGCGCAGGAAAACGCGGGCGGCGGGGACAACATGGACCCGTTCCCGGCCCGGATGGAGCCTCTGGCGGCGGAAACCCTGATCAACGCGGTGACCATGGTCGGGGATAGGCTGGTCGCGGTCGGCGCCTGGGGCCATGTGCTGATTTCCGAGGATCAGGGCAAGACCTGGAACCAGATGCCGACGCCGGTTAACGTCACCCTGACCGCGGTGCGTTTCGTCGATGACAAGCTGGGCTTCGCCAGCGGTCACGACGCGGTCATCCTGCGCACGGAAGACGGCGGCAAGACCTGGGCGATTGTGCAATATGATCCGGCGGGCGAGACCCCGCTGTTCGATATCCATATGAATGATGCCCAGAACGGTTTCGCCGTCGGCGCCTATGCCCTGATGATGACCACCAGCGATGGCGGCAAGACCTGGGTGCGCAAGCCCCTCGGCGATCTCGACCTGCATCTGAACGCCATCGCGACGGCGAAGGACGGCAAGATCTGGATCGCGGGCGAGGCCGGTCATGTCTTCGTGACCGATGGCGGCCTGTCGCAGGTTCAGGATATCGAGACGCCCTATTCGGGCTCGTTCTGGAATGTGCTGCCGCTGTCGGACGGCTCGGTCCTCGCCATGGGCCTGCGCGGCAATGTCTGGCGCACCGCCGATCAGGGCGCGACCTGGACCCAGGCGACGACCGACACCATCGCCTCGGTCCAGTCCGGTATCGAGCTGAAGGACGGTCGGGTGATCCTCGTCGGTCTCGAGGGCACGGTGCTGGTTTCGGCCGACAAGGGCGCCAGCTTCAAGCCGCTGAAGCGCAGCGAGCGGACCGGTGTCACCGCCGCCCTGCAACTCGCCGATGGCCAGGTGCTGCTGTTCGGCGAGGCGGGCGTGGACGGTTCGCTGTCCGTCGAAACCCTGACCAACTGATCCGCTGACGGGCCGGGCCGGCGCCCGGCCGTCACATCCTGCGCATGGTGGCGTGGGTGATCAGCACGGAGGCCTGGCCCGCGCCATAGAGGCCATCGGTCGCCTTCTGCAGCAACCGGGTCAGGCGCGGCACGTCCAGCGACGTCTTCATGTCCAGCTGGTCGACATAGGGATCGAGGTAGCGCAGGTAGGAATCCCGGACCAGCGGGACCTCCCGCGCGATCCGCTCCCGCAAGGGGCCATCCCCGACATCGAGATTGGCGACCACGGTCATGATCGCCCGGACCTTGCCTTTGCGCACCACGCTGACATTGAATGGCGCCAGAATGACGACGGTGCCGATGATATCGACACCATCGCGCGAGGCTTCGGCCCGCGCGGCCGTGGTCACGCAGGCGGCGAAGGCCGCGCCGATGGCGAGGGACAGGACATGGCGGCGATGAAGGCGGCAGGGCATGAGCGCGACTATGGCGGTGGAAGGTTAAGGTCTTCTTTTCGTCTGGGCCTGATCCTGCTGATGCCGGCAACGGCCGTGGCCGCTGCGGCCGAGGTCGGGCGGATCGAGACGGTCGATCCGGCCGGACTGCCGCCGCCCTACGCGAGCCCCAGCGCCTATAACGCCCCGCGCGAGATCGAGCGGCCGGCGGGCGCCCTGCCGCAGGTCCCGCCCGGCTTCCAGGCCTCGGTCTTCGCCGAGGGTTTCGAGCATGCGCGGGCCCTCGTGGTCGCGCCGGACGGTGCCGTCCTGCTGGCTCAGCCAAGGCCCGGCGTGGTCACCCGCCTCGTCGATGCCGATGGCGACGGCAAGGCGGACCGGAAATCGGATATCGTCACCGGTCTCGACCTGCCGCATGGCCTGGCTTTCAGGGCCGACCAGCTCTTCGTTGGCGATGCCTACGGGGTCTGGCAGGTCGATTATGCCGGTGGGGCCGGGGGCAAGCCGCGCCGCGTCACCGCCGAAGGTGCTTTCGGCGATACCGGCGGCCACTGGACCCGGAACATCGCCTTTTCGGCCGATGGCGCCGCTCTCTTCGTCGCCATCGGCAGTGAAAGCAATATCGCCGAGGACGCGGCGCCCCGCGCCACCATCCAGCGCTTCGCCGCCAGCGGCGGGGCCGGCACGACCTTCGCCAGCGGGCTGCGCAATCCGGTCGGCCTCGCGGTCAATCCCGAAACCGGCACCCTGTGGACGGTCGTGAACGAGCGCGACGGTCTTGGCGACGATCTGGTGCCCGATTATCTCGCTTCGGTGGTCGAGGGCGGCTTCCATGGCTGGCCTTACGGCTACATGGGCCATGCCGATCCCCGGTACGGCGACAAGAGGCCTGATCTCGTCGCCGCCAGCCGGATGCCCGAGGTCCTGTTCCGCAGCCATTCGGCGCCGCTCGGCCTTGTCTTCTACACCGGCACGGCGTTTCCGCCCGAATATCGGGGCGATGCCTTCGTCGCCCTGCATGGCAGCTGGAACGCCAATCAGCCCCGGGGCTATCAGGTGGTCCGGGTCGATTTCGACCAGGGCCTGCCGGTCGCCAATGCCTATCAGGTCTTCGCCGATGGTTTCCGCCGGGATGCGGGCGCGGGCAAGCGGGCCGAGGTCTGGGGCCGGCCGGCGGGGCTCGCCGTTGCCGCCGATGGCGCCCTGCTGGTTGCCGACGATGTCGCCAATGTGATCTGGCGTATTTCCTATATGGGCACGCCATGAAGCCGTGGAAGCGCCTCGCCCGGCGCACGGTCTATGAACAGCGGCCCTGGCTCGCCGTCCATGTCGACCGGCTGGAGCTGCCGGATGGCCGTATCGTCGAGGATTATCACCAGATCGAGGTCGCGCCCTATGTGATCATCCTCGCGGAGACCCCGGCGGGTGATCTCGTGATGATGGAGCAATATCGCCATGGTGTCGGCGGGCCCTGCCTGTCGCTACCCGGCGGCATGATCGATCCCGGCGAGGACCCGGAAACCGCCGCCCGCCGCGAACTGCTGGAAGAAACGGGCTACAGGGCCGCCGACTTCCGCCTGATGCAGTCCTATGTCGCCATGGCCAACATGGGCGGCTGCACCGCCCATCTGTTCCATGCCCGCGACGCGGTGCCGGTGGCGCCCGCCGATTCCGGCGATCTCGAGGAGGCGGAACTCCTCACCCTGTCGCGCGGGGAGCTGCGCGCCGCCATCCATGCCGGCCGCCTGCCGGTCGCCAATATCCTGATGGCCGCCGGCCTCTGGCTGGCGGGGATCTGAGGTCGGAAGCCGCTATCGCCCGGAGGTCGGCCGATGGCGTTCCACCTTGTTTTTCTACAATTATCGCGTGCATCATGTCGTCGGGAACGCGGGTCGAGGCCCGGGGGGAAACGATGACGACGATCTATTTCGCGACCAATCGCAAGCTGGCCCCCGGGGCCGAGTTTTCCGACGCCTTTCACGACAATCTCGACGAATTGCGCTTCGGCACCGCGACCTGCGAGGGGCGGGAGTTGTTCAAGCGGGATATCGCCGATGTCGCCGCGTCGGCGACGATCGAGGTCGCGCCCGAGCGGCTCTCGGCCGAGAACGCCGCCGCTTCCAGGCTGGGCAGCGCGGCGGTCTTCGGCCGGCTTCAGGCCGAATTGCGCGACAGCGGCAAGGACGCCCTGATCTATATCCATGGCTATAATTACAGCTTCCGGGACTCCGTGGCGCGGGCCTGCCAGTTGCAGCAATGGCTGGCGGCCGGCGGACGGGACATGGCGGTCTGCCTGTTCGCCTGGCCGTCCCGGGGCGCCGGTGTCTCGACCGGGGCCTATCGCGACGATCGCAATCGGGCTGCGGCGGCCGGGCCGGCGCTGGGCCGGGCCATCCTGAAGGCCGTCGACTTCGTGCGTGGGACGCCGCGCGGGCAGGCCTGCAATTCCCGTCTCCATCTGGTCGCCCACAGCATGGGGGCCTGGGCGCTGCGCGGCGCCGTCCAGTCCATGCGCACCTTCGTCGGCGACAATATTCCGCCGCTCTTCGAGGAGGTCGTGCTGTTCGCCGCCGACGAGGACGACGACGCCCTGTCGGCCCGCGCGAAACTGTCGCCGATCCTGCGCGGTTGCCGGCGCGCGACGGTTTATCTGAACAGGCAGGATCTCGCGCTGAAGGCGAGCGACGTCGCCGTGGGCAATCCCGATCGCCTGGGCAAGGCCGGCCCGGAGCAGGGCCCCGATCTGCCGCCCAAGGTCGTGACGGTCAACGCCTCGCCCGCCATCATCTGGGACGCGACGGGCGCCGCCGCCTGGACCCGCGACGAGACCGGGCATCAATATTATCGCAACAACACGATCGTCCGGGATGACGTGGTGCAGGTGCTCGCCGGGACCTCGGATGCCGAGATCAAGGGCCGGGCGGAGAAACCGAATTTCTGGCTGCTCGGCTGAAGGGGGAGGGGGGCGCTTCCGGCCGCCCCCACCGGCCTCATCGCATGAAGACGTGGTTGCCGATGCGTACCGTCTTGTCGAGGTTCTTCGCCCAGCGCGGCTTCTTGCGGTATTGCAGCACCGAATAGAAGGAATGGGCACCGCCGGTCGGGTCCTTCACCGTGTCGGTCAGCACGGCTTCGGCCATGATCGCGGCGTTCTGCCAGCGCTGGCTGGTGCCGATGGTGGCCGCGACATCCGTGCGGGCGACCTTGCGGGTCCAGCCGAACTGGCCCTTCTCGTAGACGACATCGCAGAGCGTGGTGCCCGGCGGCCGGTCATCCAGCCGGTTGAGGACGACATGGCCGACGGCGGCGAGTCCTTCCGCACCTTCGCCGCCCGCCTCGTAGAACATGGCGGCGATCAGGCAGGCGCGATCGTTCGTGGCGACGACGGGCGCGGGCGTCGGCGGGGGGGCGATTTCGGCCACCACGGCGGTGGGCGGAACATGGGCGGATTCGGACCCGGCAACGCAGCCGGTGACCGCCAAGGCGGCGGCGATGACGAATATATGGCGCATTCCGGCCCTCCCTGCCGGCTTTACTGACAGGGAGGGGGGAGGGACGTCAACTCCTAGAACTTGGAGACGTCGCGGACGGCGCCCTTGGCGGCGCTGGTCACCATGGCGGCATAG
Source organism: Zavarzinia sp. (assembly GCF_049306435.1). Classification (NCBI taxonomy): domain Bacteria; kingdom Pseudomonadati; phylum Pseudomonadota; class Alphaproteobacteria; order Rhodospirillales; family Zavarziniaceae; genus Zavarzinia; species Zavarzinia sp. The sequence goes on along the minus strand of NZ_JBAQRT010000149.1, from coordinate 10,104 downwards.
GCCTTCAGCGCGGCCGAGACCTTGCGCGCGCGGGGGGCTTCCGGCTTCCAGGCGGCAGCGCCCTTCGCCTCCATGGCGGCGCGGCGGGTGGCCAGCACCTCGTCCGAGACATCGACCCGGATGATCCGGTTCGGAATGTCGATGATGATGATGTCGTCTTCCTCGATCAGGCCGATGGCGCCGCCTTCCGCCGCTTCCGGGCTGGCATGGCCGATCGAGAGGCCCGAGGTCCCGCCCGAGAAGCGGCCGTCGGTCAAGAGGGCGCAGGCCTTGCCTAGACCCTTCGACTTCAGGAAGGTGGTCGGATAGAGCATTTCCTGCATCCCGGGGCCGCCGCGCGGCCCCTCGTACCGCACGATGACGACATCGCCCGCCTTCACCTTGTCGCCGAGGATGCCTTCGACCGCGGCGTCCTGGCTCTCGAAGATGCGGGCCGGGCCGGAGAAGGTCAGGTTCGAGGCATCGACGCCCGCCGTCTTCACGATGCAGCCATCAAGCGCGATATTGCCGTAGAGCACCGCGAGGCCGCCATCCTTCGAGAAGGCATGGTCGATGTCGCGGATGACGCCGGCCGAACGGTCGAGATCGAGATCGGGGAAGCGCTTGTCCTGGCTGAAGGCGACCTGGGTCGGCACGCCGCCGGGCGCGGCGCTGAACAGGTGCAGCACCTCGTCGGACGGCTTGCCCTTCACGTCCCATTTGTCGATCGCCTTGCCGAGGCTGGAGGCATGGACGGTCGGCGTGTCGCGGTGGATGAGGCCGCCGCGGTCGAGTTCGGCCAGGATGCCGAGGATGCCGCCGGCGCGGTGCACGTCCTCGATGTGGACGTCCTGCTTGGCCGGGGCGACCTTGCAGATGTTCGGCACCTTGCGCGACAGATGGTCGATGTCCTTCATGGTGAAATCGACCCCGGCCTCGAAGGCGGCCGCCAGCAGATGCAGGACGGTATTGGTCGAGCCGCCCATGGCGATATCGAGGGTCATGGCGTTCTCGAACGCCTTGAAGGTCGCGATCGAGCGCGGCAGGACGCGCTCGTCCTCACCCTCGTAATAGGAGCGGGCGAGATCGACGATCAGGCGCCCGGCCCACAGGAACAGCTCGCGCCGGTCGGCGTGGGTCGCGACGATGGTGCCATTGCCGGGCAGGGCGAGGCCCAGCGCCTCGGTCAGGCAGTTCATCGAATTGGCCGTGAACATGCCCGAGCAGGAACCGCAGGTCGGACAGGCCGAGCGCTCCATGGCGAGGCTGTCCTCGTCGCTCACCGTGGGATCGGCGCCGGCGATCATGGCGTCGATCAGGTCGACCGCCAGCTCCTTGCCCTTCCATTTCACCTTGCCGGCCTCCATCGGCCCGCCGGAGACGAAGATCGTGGGGATGTTCAGGCGCAGCGACGCCATCAACATGCCGGGGGTGATCTTGTCGCAGTTGGAAATGCAGATGAGGGCGTCGGCGCAATGGGCGTTCACCATGTATTCGACCGAATCCGCGATGATGTCGCGCGACGGCAGGCTGTAGAGCATCCCGTCGTGGCCCATGGCGATGCCGTCGTCGACGGCGATCGTGTTGAATTCCTTGGCGATGCCGCCGGCCTTTTCGATCTCCCGCGCGACCAGCTGGCCGAGGTCCTGCAGATGGACATGGCCGGGCACGAACTGGGTGAAGGAATTGGCGATGGCGATGATCGGCTTGCCGAAGTCCTTTTCCTTCACGCCGGTGGCCCGCCACAGGGCGCGGGCGCCGGCCATGTTGCGGCCGTGGGTCGAAGTCTGGGAGCGATAGGCGGGCATGATGATCCCCTGGCGTTTTCCTGCTGGTCGGAATGCAACACTTGGGCGTCTCGCGCAAGCGCGATCACCGAATTGCCGCCTTCTGCCCATGTCGGGTCTCGACATGGCGGCCAAGCTGTCCTGTCATGAGGGGACAAGTCCGGCAGGGAGATTGCGGTGGAGCATGAAGTTGCCCCCGATCCGCGCGACCTGGACCTCGAGGCGAGGATCGAGCGCCTCGTCCGCTGGCCGCTGGGCAGCGATGGGGATCGGCTGGTCACCCTGGACGATGCCATCGCCGCGAACGGGGATGATCCCACCCTGATCTGCCGACGCATCCTGCGCACCGACGGCGGCCCGGCCGAATTCGCCAATATCCTGCGCCGCCTGACTCTCGACGGCGAAGCCTGTCCGGACCCGGAGGGGATCGCGCTGTCGATCCTGTCGTCCGTGCGCAATGGGCGAAACGGCTACGAGCGCCCCGCCAACCGGCTGGGCGTCGCGCTGATCCTGATTCCCGGGGCGATCGCCGGCCTTGGTCTGGCCGGCGGCATCAGCCCCTATCTTCTGCTGCTGGTCGGGGCCGGCTGGATCGCCGGCTGGCGCCTGCTGCGGCGGGGTTGAACCCCGCCCGATGCGGCTGCGTCAGATCTTCTTGCCGTAATAGCGCATGCTCATCAGGAAGGCGAAGACGAGGAACAGGAAGCCTTCGACATAGGCGAGCTGATCCGACGACTTGGCGGCGAGGAAGACGCCGAACAGGGCGATCAGCAGGAAGGCGACACCCATCAGCACCGGCGCGATCAGGCCACCCCGGGCCTCCGTGGCGTCAAGGTCGGTCAGGTGGGAGAAATGCGGCAGGCTCATGCTCGAACTCCGGGATGCAATGGCCGGATGATAGCGGGCCGCCGCCGCCGCGCCGTGATCTGGATCAAGTCCATTTCGCGGCTGTCGCCGCCGCGCCGCCGGCCTCCCCATGCCCTTGGCGCCATGGCGAGGGCCAGAAAGTCCATGGCCTTAATCCCTTTTTTCCTGAATCGACGCGAGCCATTCGGCGGCCGGGGCCGGAACGGTGGTGATCGGCCGCACCAACGGCGATTTGTCGCAAGCCGACTCTGCTCCTCGCGTTCTGGACGTGATCTGGATCAAGGCGGCTGATCACGCCTATGCCCAAATTCCGTCAAAGTTCGCAAGGTCGCCAATGAGGGGCAAGACCATGACCATATCAACTGCGTTGTCTCCGGGCCGCATGCCCGACGCACCCGTCGCCTACCGCGACGACGTGGTGCGCTGGTTCATGATTGCGGCCGTGTTCTGGGCGGTCGTCGGGATGCTTGTCGGCGTCGTCATCGCCGCCCAGCTGACCTATCCCGCGCTGAACCTCGGCTTGCCGTGGACCAGCTTCGGGCGGCTGCGGCCGGTCCATACGTCGGGCGTCATCTTCGCCTTCGGCGGATCGATGCTGATCGGCACCTCCTTCTACATCGTGCAGCGCACCTGCCGGGCCCGCCTGTTCGGTGGTTTCGCCGCTGAATTCGTGTTCTGGGGCTACCAGGCCTTCATCGTGATGGCGGCGCTGTCCTATGTGCTGGGCGGGTCCCAGTCGAAGGAATACGCCGAACCCGAATGGTATATCGACCTCTGGCTCGCCGTGGTCTGGGTGACCTATCTGGTTGTCTTCGCCGGCACGATCATGAAGCGCAAGGAGCCGCACATCTATGTGTCGCTCTGGTACTTCCTCGCCTTCATCATCACGATCGCCGTGCTTCACATCGTGAACAACCTGGCGATCCCGGTCTCGTTCTTCGGCTCGAAGAGCTACTCGCTCTTCTCGGGCGTGCAGGATGCGATGACCCAGTGGTGGTACGGCCATAACGCGGTGGGCTTCTTCCTGACCGCCGGCTTCCTCGGCATGATGTATTACTTCGTGCCGAAGCAGGCCGAACGGCCGATCTGGTCCTATCGCCTGTCGATCATTTCCTTCTGGTCGCTGATCTTCGTCTACATCTGGGCGGGTCCCCACCACCTGCATTACACGGCGCTGCCCGACTGGGTGCAGATGCTGGGCATGACCTTCTCGGTCATCCTGTGGATGCCGAGCTGGGCCTCGATGGTGAACGGCATCATGACCGTGTCGGGCCGCTGGGACCGCCTGCGCACCGATCCCATCCTGCGCTTCATGGTCGTCGCCGTCGCCTTCTACGGCATGTCGACCTTCGAGGGTCCGCTGATGTCGATCCGCGCGGTGAACGGCCTGTCGCATTACACCGACTGGACGGTCGGCCATGTGCACTCGGGCGCCCTCGGCTGGAACGCCTTCATTTCCTTCGGCGCGCTCTACTACCTGTTCCCGCGCCTGTGGGGCCGCAAGGCGATGTACAGCGAGCCGGCGATCCGCCTGCACTTCTGGCTCGGCACGATCGGCATCGTTCTCTACATCACCGCGATGTGGGCGAGCGGTATCATGCAGGGTCTGATGTGGCGCGCCTACGACAGCCTCGGCTTCCTGCAGTACAGCTTCGTCGAGACCGTCGCCGCCATGCATCCCTACTACGCGATCCGCGCCGTCGGCGGCCTGTGCTTCCTGTCGGGCACGGTCATCATGGCCTGGAACCTGTGGAAGACGGCAACCGCGGGTGAACCCGTGGAAGCCCAGCCCGCGACGCCTGCCCTGCAGCCGGCCGAGTGAGGAGCAAGACCATGGCAAACATCTATTCGATCCACGACGTCCTGCAGAAGCACTCCATCAAGCTGATGGTCGGCATCGTCGCAGCCGTCTCGGTGGGTGGTCTCGTCGAGATCGCTCCCCTGTTCCTGATCGAGAACACGATCGAGAAGGTGGAAGGGATGCGTCCCTACACCCCGCTCGAACTCGCCGGGCGCAACATCTACATCCGCGAAGGCTGCTACCTGTGCCACAGCCAGCAGATCCGTCCGTTCCGCGACGAGGTCGACCGCTATGGCCCCTACAGCCTTGCCGCCGAGTCGATGTACGACCATCCGTTCCAGTGGGGCTCCAAGCGCACGGGGCCGGACCTCGCCCGCGTCGGCAACAAATATTCCGACGACTGGCAGGTCCGCCACCTGATCCACCCGCAGAGCGTGGTGCCTGAATCGGTCATGCCGTCCTATGCCTTCCTGGCGACGACCCCGATCAGCGGCGACGAGATCGCGGAACACCTGAAGACCCTGCGCCTGACCGGCGTGCCCTATACCGACGAACAGATCGCCAGCGCGGCGACCGATTTCGCGGCCCAGGGCAGCATCGACGGCGCCGGGGCGGAATTCGACGCCCGCTGGCCCAAGGCCGCTTCGCGCGACTTCGACGGCAACCCCGAACAGCTGACCGAGATGGACGCGCTCGTCGCCTATCTCCAGATGCTGGGGACGCTGGTCGATTTCCCGAAGATCGTGCCCGACGCCGACTTCAACCGCTGAGACCGGGGGAGGATCGTCATGAATTACTACGACGCCCTGGTGTGGAGCCGGATCATCGGCATCCTCATCTTCTTTGGTCTCTTCCTCACGTTCGTCCTCTGGTCCTACCGGCCCGGCGGCAAGCGCATCTATGACGCCGCGGCGCGCATTCCCTTCGAGGACGCGCCCGCCCATGGTGCGAAGGAGATCTGATCATGGCCGAAAATCGCAAGTATGAAATCGACCCGGTCACGGGCAGCCCGATCCATCCCTATTCCTGGGATGGCATCGGCGAGCTGGAAACGCCGCCGCCGCGCTGGTGGGTGCTGACCTACGCGGTCTGCTTCCTCTTCGCCGTGGGTTGGTGGGTCGCCTATCCGGCCTGGCCCTATATCGCGGGCTATACCAAGGGCGTGCTCGGCTTCTCGACCCGCGCCGATGTCGCGGAACAGATCGCGGCCGCCAAGGCGGCGCAGGCGCCGATGAACGACAAGCTGGCCGCGCTCGACTATGCCGCGATCGCGGCCGATCCCGAGCTGATGCATTTCGCCACCGCCGGCGGCAAGGCGCTGTTCGGCGAGAACTGCGCGCAGTGCCATGGCTCGGGCGCCGCCGGTAACGTCGGCTATCCCAACCTGCTCGACGACGACTGGGTGTGGGGCGGCGACTATGCCACCTTGCAGACCACGATCGAGCATGGCGTGCGCTCGACGGTCGATGCCGACAGCCGGCAATCGCAGATGCCGGCCTTCGGCAAGGACGCCATGCTGACCCGTGAACAGGTCGACGATGTCGGGGCCTATGTCCTGACGCTGTCGGGCACGGCTCCGGCCGATGCCGCCGCGGCGGACAGGGGCAAGGCCGTCTTCGCCGACAATTGCGTCGCCTGCCATGGCGATACCGGGGCTGGCCTGCGCGAGCTGGGCGGACCCAATCTGACCGACGGGATCTGGCTCTACAGCGGCGATCCCAAGGCCGTCGCGGCGCAGATCTGGAACCCGCGCCATGGCGTGATGCCCGCCTGGGCCGGCCGTCTCGACCCCCTGGCGATCAAGAAGCTGGTCCTCTATGTCCACGACCTCGGTGGTGGCGAGTAAAGAGTAGAAACGATGAGCACGACCGTGAACACCCGCATGCCTCAGACGATCGACGAAGCCGATATTCCGGTCTGGTCGCATCGCCCGAAGGTGACGCCCAAGAAGGTGAAGGGTCCCATCCGGAACCTGAAGTGGCTGGTCATGGCCGTGCTCCTCGGGGTTTACTGGGGGGTGCCGTGGCTTCGCTTCGACCGCGGCCCCTTCGCGCCCGATCAGGCCATCCTGATCGACCTGCCCGGGCGCAAGGCCTATTTCCTGTGGTTCGAGATCTGGCCGCAGGAAGTCTATATTCTCACCCTGCTGCTGATCGTGGCGGCCATCGGCCTGTTCGCCGTGACCGCCATGCTCGGCCGGGTCTGGTGCGGTTACACCTGTCCGCAGACGGTCTGGACCGATCTGTTCATGACCGTCGAGCGCTGGATCGAGGGTGATCGCGCCCAGCGCATCAAGCTCGACAAGGCCCCGCTGAGCCTGTCCAAGCTCGGCAAGCGCCTGGCCAAGCATGCCGCCTGGCTGTTCATCGGCATGATGACCGGCGGCGCCTGGATCCTCTATTTCAACGACGCGCCGACGGTGGTGCCGCAGTTCGTCACCGGGCAGGCGGGTTTCGCGGTTTACGCGACCGTCGGCTTCCTGACTTTCACCACCTGGCTGATGGCGGGCGTCGCGCGTGAAAACGTCTGCATGTACATGTGCCCCTATGCCCGTTTCCAGTCGGCCATGTTCGACCAGGATACGCTGGCGGTCACCTATCACACCGCCCGGGGCGAGAAGCGCGGCAAGCACAAGGCGGGCGAGAGCTGGGAAGGCCGCGGTCACTGCATCGACTGCCGCCAGTGCGTCGAGGTCTGCCCGACCGGCGTCGACATCCGCGAAGGCCTGCAGATGGGCTGCATCTCCTGCGGGTTGTGCGTCGACGCCTGCAATTCGATCATGGACAAGGTCGGCCTGCCCCATGGCCTGATCGCCTATGACACCGAACGCAATGTCGAGCTGATGGCGGCTGGCCAGCCGCGCAAGTGGAACTTCTTCCGCCTGCGCACCATCGGATATCTCGCCGTCTTCGGGGTCGCGGGGCTTGGCGTGCTTTATGGCCTGCTGGCCCGGGCGCCGCTCGACGCGGCGGTGATCGCCGACCGCAATCCGCTCTATGTCCGCCTGTCGAACGGCGACCTGCGCAACGGCTTCACCGTGAAGGTGCTGAACAAGACCAACAGCCCGCAGTCGGTTTCCATCGCGATCACCGGCCTTGACGGCGGCGAGATCGTCATCCCCGGCCACGAGGGCGAGACCGCGCCGGTGGTCGAGGTGGCGCCCGACACGGTCGCCGCGGTTCGCGCCTTCGTCAAATTGCCCCCGGCGGACTGGAAGGGCGAGCCGATCGACTTCGACTTCACCGTCGCCGACCCGACCCGGGGCCTCAGCGTCTCGGTCCCCACCCGCTTCGAAGGACCCTCGAAATGACCATCGCCAGCGAGACCGCCCCCCGTCGCGGCCTGACCGGCGGCAAGGTCGCCCTGATGCTCGTCGCCTTCTTCCTGACCATCACGGCGGTCGACATCGTGATGATCACCTCGGCCATCGACAGCCAGACCGGTCTCGTCGTCGAGCATTCCTACGAGCGCGGCCTGACCTTCAACGACCTGCTGGCCCGCGAGGCGCGGCAGGCACAGCTGGGCTGGAAACTGCGGGTCGCGGTGGCCGGCGGGCGGCTGACGGTCGTCGTCGACGACGCGCAGGGGCAGCCGGTGGCGGCCGAGCGCATCGGGCTGCGCCTGGTGCGCACCAGTGACATTCGCCTCGACCGCGTCCTCGAAACCACCTCGGCCGGCGACGGGCGCTTCGTCGCCGATCTCGCCGGGGCCGAGCCCGGTCTGTGGCAGGCCGCCATCACCGTCTATCGGGGCGAGGATCGCTTCGATCGGCTGGAGACCGTGGTGATCCCATGAGCATCGCGTCCGACCTTCCCCGAGTCATTCCGCCGGTCGATACCAAGGCGGGCGTGAACAGCACCATGCTGGCGATCGACGGCATTCACTGCGCCGCCTGCGTGCAGCGGATCGAGCGGACCCTGGCGCAGGACCCGGACGTCGTCTCGGCCCGGGTGAATTTCACCACCCGCCGCCTCGCTCTCGCCTGGAAAGGCTCGCCCGCGCGCGCCGCCGATTACATCGAGCGGCTGGACGACATGGGCTTCACCGCCCGGCCTTTCGATGTCGGTGTGCTGAATTCCGCCGATGCGTCGAATGACCGCAAGCTGCTCCGGGCGATGGCGGTCGCGGGTTTCGCCGCCGGCAACGTCATGTGGCTGGCGATTTCGGTCTGGGCCGGCGTGTTCGCGGACATGGGGCCGGCGACCAAGGCGCTGATGCAATGGATGCAGGCCCTGATCGCCCTGCCGGCCATCGCCTATTCGGGCATGACCTTCTTCACCGCCGCCTGGAATGCCGTGCGTCGCGGTCACGTGAACATGGATGTGCCGATCTCGATCGGCATCATTCTCGCCGCCGCCATGAGCGTCGTCCAGACCGTGATCGGCGCCGACGATGTCTATTACGACGCGGCGATATCCCTCGTGTTCCTGCTGCTGGTCGGCCGCTATCTGGACCAGCGGGCGCGGGGCCGCGCCCGCGAGGCGGCGGCGCATCTCCTGTCGCTCGCGGTGACCGAGGTCACCCGCCTGACCGATGACGGCCGGGCGGAACTCGTCGCGATCGAGGCGGTGCGGCCGGGCGATCACCTGCTGGTCGCCGCCGGGGGCCGCCTGCCGGTCGACGGCGTGGTCTTCGCCGGCCGCTCCGCCATCGACACCAGCACCCTGACCGGGGAAAGCGTGCCCGCCACCGTCGGCGTCGGCGATCAGGTCTTCGCCGGCACGATCAACACCGGCAACCCCCTGACCATCGAGGCCCGGGCGATCGGCGGCGACACGGTGCTGGCCGAGATCGTCCGCTGCATGGAGGCGGCGGAACAGGGCCGCGCCCGCTATGTCGTGCTGGCCGACCGTCTCGCCCGTCTCTATGCCCCCGTGGTGCACAGCCTGGCCGCCATCACTTTCGTCGGCTGGTGGCTGTGGCCGATGTCGGCGCCCTGGACCGAGGCGCTGCTGCACGCCGTCGCCGTGCTGATCATCACCTGCCCCTGCGCCCTGGCGATCGCCGTGCCGGCGGTGCAGGTCGCCTCGTCCGGCCGCTTGTTCCGGCGCGGTATCCTGCTGAAGAACGCGACCGCGCTCGAGCGGCTCGCCACCGTCAACACGATCATCTTCGACAAGACCGGCACGCTGACCGAAGGCCGTCCCGAACTGGTCGAGAACAAGGCGCTGCCCGGCGCGGCGCTCGACCTCGCGTCGGGTCTCGCCGCCGCCTCGCGCCATCCGCTGGCCCAGGCCCTGCGCCGGGCCCGGCCCGACGCGCCGACGCTTGCCGGGGTGATCGAGTTTCCGGGCGATGGCCTCGAGGCGACTCTCGATGGCCGGATGATCCGCCTGGGCCGGCGCGGTTTCGCCGCCCCCGAGGCCGCGGAATTCGACGATGGCGATGGCGAAATGTGGCTGGCCGGCTTTGGGCCGGCACCCTTGCGCCTCGCCTTCCGCGACCGGGCGCGGGTCGATGCCGCCCGGGTCGTCGCCGAATTGTCGAAGCGCTACCGCCTTGTCCTGCTGTCGGGCGACCGGCCGGCCGCCGTCGCCCAGCTGGCGGAAAGCGTCGGCATCCCCGAATGGCGCGCTGCCCAGCGTCCGGCCGAGAAGGTCGCGGTGATCGAGGCCCTGAAGGCCGAAGGCGCGCGGGTGCTGATGGTCGGCGACGGCATCAACGACGCGC